>CAYNOM010000387.1:0-6397 GCA_964398415.1 uncultured Polyangiales bacterium
CGCTCCAGACGTGCGCCGCGGAGACGCGCGAGCTTTCGCTCTTGCTCGGCGCGCGTGGCGCATCGAACCGGGTCGTGCTGTTTCGCTTCACAGGCCGTGAGGAACGCGTTGGCGGCGCCGCAGGCCTGTGGCTGCGCGAGCCTGGTCCGTCGGCAGCTCTGTGGGCGAGCGCGCGAGATGCTGGGCTCGAACGCGGCGGTCACTCGCAAAACGCCGTCTCGATCGCGCGCGACGGGCAGCTCGCCGCCGGGCAAGTGATGGAGTTTACTGCGCCCCGTCTCGCCAGCGAGTGCACGCTGTTTCGGGTGTCGCTCGGGAAGGGGCTCGCGGCGGCGTCGCTTCGAGTCAGCGCGCGCAGTGGAGCACCGCTCGCAGGCGAGGAAGGACAGGCGCCAGGCTTCGTCGTGAAGACCTGCGGCCCGCGGCCCGCGCATGTCGCATTGGTCGCGCGTGCAGGCTCAGGCAGCTTCAGCGTCTCGGCTGAGCCCGTGCCCCGTGCCTCTGGGCCGAATCCCTGAGGCGGGGGAGTCGACTCAGGCGCGCGTCGGCGCGGCCGTTTCGCAGCTGTCTGTGTCGCTCTTGCCCTCCGTCGTCGCCGAGTCGCGCTCGTCTGCTCCGTCTTCGGGGCGTCGCTGATGCAAGCGCGCGCGCTCGAGGATGGCCTCGCAGAGGTCGCCGAAGTCGTAACCAGCGCCTTGGGCGATCTTGGGCAAGAGCGACGTCTTCGTCATGCCTGGGAGCGTATTGACCTCGAGCACGTACTCGTTCTCGCCTTCGGTGACGAGCAAGTCGACGCGGGTCGCGCCCTGCACGTCGAGCGCTTGTGCCGCGCGCTCGGCCAGGTTCAGCACGCCCTTGTAGCGGGTGGGCGAGAGGCGGGCAGGGTAGTGATATTCGCTGCCGCCGCTCTGGTACTTGCTCTTGTAGTCGTAGAAATCGCCCTTGGGCACGATCTCGACCGCGCCCAGGGCGCGGCCATCCAGCACGCCGACGGTGACGTCGCGGCCTGAGACGAAGCGCTCCACCAGGGCGTAGTCGTCGAAGCGCAGCGCGTCTTCACAGGCGCGCTTGAGCTCGCTGAGGTTGCCGGCGCGCGCTGCGCCGACGCTCGAGCCCTGGCTGCGAGGCTTGACGAACACCGGGAAGCCAAAGGAGCCGTGGACCTCGGCAAGATCGTCCAGCTGCCCTCTCTGCACCGCGTAGTACGGTGGCGTTGGCACGTTGTAGAGGCGAAACAGCTGCTTCGACTTCAGCTTGTCCATCGAAAGCGCGCTCGCCATGACCCCGGAGCCCGTGTAGGGGATACCCAGGATCTCGAGCAGCCCCTGCACACAGCCGTCTTCGCCGTAGGTGCCGTGAAGCGCGATGAACGCGACGTCGATCGGCGCCTGTCGCAGCACACGATCGATGTCGCGATCGACGAAGATCCGCTGCACGTTGTAACCGCGCGCCGCAAGGGCCTCGTACACGGCTTCGCCGCTTCGGATCGACACCTCGCGTTCCGCGCTCATTCCGCCCATCAGGACGCCGACTCGTTTCGTCTTCACGCAGTCATCTCCGTGTGGTTGTCGGGACCGGAAGCGAGGACCGGGCCAGCAAGGCGGGGGCCCTGAATTCAAGCGCTTACGAGGGTGGCTTTGGCGGCTCGCCTCACACGCGTGGTCGCTTTGACACGCGAGTGATTCCCTCATGACACCGACTATCAGGTCGGCTCGCGGCCGGTCAAGGAAGTGACCCGGCACCACCGGGGGACGGAAGGTGTGACGCAGTCCTGGCGCCCGTGCAATCAATCGCAACGCCTCCCCTGTTTCCGCCTGGTACGCGTGCCTCGGCCGTGCCATGGCAGGCCCGTGCAGCGCGCACCAGCACCCGCTTCTCCCAAGGCTCGCAGCCTGCGCCAAGACGCGCTCAACCTGCCGAACCTACTCACGATGCTGCGGATCGTGATGATCCCCGCCGTGATGCTTTTATTGTGGGATGGCACGCCCGTGATGAACTTCTGGGCCGCCTGGGTGTACACGGCAGCGACGATCACCGACGCCCTCGATGGTTACCTCGCGCGCAAGCAAGGGCTCGTCAGCGTGCTCGGCAAATTCCTCGATCCTCTGGCCGACAAGCTGATCGTCATGGCCACACTCGTGCTCATGGTGGGCATGGGACGCGTGCCTGCTTGGGTCGTGGTGGTGATCCTCGCGCGCGAGCTGTCCATCAGCATGCTGCGCACGATCGCGGTCACCGAAGGCGTCGTGATCGCGGCAGGCGAGGGCGGCAAGGCCAAGACGGCCCTGCAGATGGTGGCCGTGCTGTTCCTGATGCTGCACCACCGCTATCACATCGACTTCTGGTTCACCGAGCAGTACGTCGACTTCAATCAGGCCGGCTTGTACTTGCTCTACCTGAGCGTGTTTTTCGCCGTCACGAGCGCGGGTGAGTACATGAAGCTGTTCGTCGAGGCGGTGGAGGCGAAGGAAAAGCGCCTGGCCGCCGGCGGCGAATAGGGCCCCTGCGCGATCGCGCATCAGGTGCGGCGCGCGTCAGGGGTGCAGACGGTTCAGCATGCGCGGGAAGGGGATGGTCTCGCGCACGTGCTCGAGGCCGCACAACCAGGCCACCGTGCGCTCGATGCCGAGGCCGAAGCCCGCGTGCGGGAAGCTGCCGTAGCGACGCAAATCGAGGTACCACTCGAAGGCTTGCTTGGGCAGCTTGTGGTGCTCGATGGCGGCCTCGAGCGTCGCCAGGTCGTCCTCGCGCTGACCGCCACCGATGATCTCGCCGTAGCCCTCGGGCGCAAGCACGTCCATGTTGAGGGCGACCTTGGGGTCGTTGGGATCGCGCTTGAAGTAGAACGCCTTCAGCTCCATCGGGTAGTGCGTCACGATCACCGGGCGATCGAAGGCGTCGCTGATCGCAGTTTCGTGCGGCGCGCCGAAGTCGTCCCCGTAGGTGAACTCGATGTTCTTGCTGCGCAGGATGTCGACGGCGTCTTTGTAGCGAATGCGCGGGAAGGGCCTCTTCACACGCTCGAGGTGCGCGAGGTTGCGCTCGAGGATCTCGAGCTCGGGTTTGCGCTTCTCGAGCACCTGCTGCACGACGGCGCAGAGGAAGTCTTCGGCGAGATCCATGTCGCCGGCGAGATCCATGAAGGCAACCTCGGGCTCCACCATCCAGAACTCGGCCAGGTGACGGCGCGTTTTCGATTTCTCCGCACGGAACGTGGGACCGAAGACGTAGGCCTTGCCGAAGGCTGCCGCGGCCGCCTCACCGTAGAGCTGCCCCGACTGCGTGAGGTAGGCGGGCTCGCCGTGGTAGTCGGTCTGAAACAGGGTGCTCGTGCCCTCGCAGGCGTTGGGCGTGAAGATGGGCCCGTCGACCAGTGTGAAGCCGTTCGAGTCGAAGTAGTTGCGCACGGCGTGGATGATCTCGTGACGCACGCGCATGATCGCGTGCTGACGTTTCGATCTCAGCCACAGGTGGCGGTGGTCCATGAGGAAGTCGGTGCCGTGCTCCTTGGGCGAGATCGGAAATTCCTGCGTCGGCAGACACAACGACTGCACGGCTTTGACCCCGATCTCAAACACGCCCGCCTGCTTCGGATGGGCGCGCACGCTGCCTTCGATGACGACGCTGCCCTCCTGGCGCAGGTGTGAGGCAGCCTCGAACACCTCGGGCGTCACGTCGCCCTTGAACGCCACGCACTGCACCTCCCCGGTGCCGTCGCGCAGGGTGATGAAGTGGAGCTTGCCGCTCGAACGAATGCCACGCACCCAACCCTTAAGCGTGACGTCGGTGTCGACGTGCTTTGCGAGATCTTGAACGTACACGTGCATGCTGTCCTCGATGGCCCTCAGGGCCGTGTGACGCGTGGATCGAGCGCTGCGATGGCCACGTCGGCGAGGAAATTGCCGAGCTGCACCGCGGCGCAGGCCACGAAAACGATACCCATGACGACGGGCAGGTCGAGGCCCGCGATGGCTTCTACGGCGAGCCGTCCCATGCCGGGCCAGCTGAAGATGGCCTCGGTGATGATCGCGCCCGACACCAAGATGCGCAGCGACATGCCGATCAGCGTGACGATGGGCAAGAGCGCATTGCGGACGCCGTGCACCAGCACGACCCGGGATGGATGCAGCCCCTTGGCGCGCGCCGTGCGCACGTAGTCGCTGCGCAACGCCTCGATCATCTCCGAGCGCATCATGCGCGCGTAGGTGGCCGCGCCGACCACGGCCAAGGTGAGCGCCGGCAAGACGCCGTGGTGCACGTGATCCCAGAAATCGACGCCATATCCGCCCACCGGAAACCAACCGAGCCGAAAGGCGAAGTAGCCGAGAAACCACAGGCCGGTGACGAAGGTCGGCATGCTGATGCCGAGAAACGCGAGGCCCATGGCGCCGGTGTCGAACCAACTGTCTTTCTTGAGCGCCGCAAACGTGCCGACGAGCAATCCAAACAAGAGCTCGAAGCTCAAGGCCATGGCACCCAGCAGCGCCGTGCGCGGCAAGCGCGTTGCGATGACCGACCGCACCGGCTGTCCATCTTGGTACGAGTTGCCGAGCTCGAGCGTGACGAGCTCGCCGATGTAGCGCGCGTAGCGTTCGTGAAGAGGTCGATCGAGACCCCGCTCTTCGCGAAACGCAGCGAGCTGCTCCGCGCTGGCCTTCTCGCCCAGGGTGGCGCGTGCTGGATCGCCGATCACGTGCACGAGCAGAAACACGCCACTCATCACGACCCAAAGCACGAACAGGGCCCACAGAAAGCGGCGCAGCGCAAACCCGATCATGGCATCACACGAAAGGGCAAGAGGGCGGCCGCCCGAGCGAGGGGCCCCCCACCTTTCGTAAGCCTCGCGATGCGTCGGCGCGGCAGATCGAGCCAGACGTCGCGCACCGGTATCCAATAGGCAGGATGGGGGCGGTAGCCCTTGACGTAGGGCTGCCACGCCTGCGGGGCCATGCTGTTCGCGAAGAACGCCCAGGGCGCCTCACGGGCCACGAAGTCGTTGGCCTCTCGATACATGGCGACGCGCTTCACCGGATCGGGCTCCACCAGGGCGCGTGCGAGCTGATCGTCGAGCCATGGGTTGGTGTAGAACACGCGATTGCCCGACTCGGTGTCGCGCGTGGCCTTCGAGGTGAGCAGCTCGAGGAAGTTCGAGGCGTCGGGGTAGTCCATCACCCAGCCGAGGTACAGGATCTGCGCCGTCTTGCGCGTGGCGGTCTTCTCCAAATACACGGGAAACGTCACGAGCTTGAAGCGCACCGAGATGCCGATCTTCTTCAGATCGGCCTGCAGTAGCTCGGCGTAGGCGCGCATGGTGGCGCTCTCGGTGCCCCACATGGTCACCGGTTCGGGGATGCCGTTGGGGTAGCCTGCAAGCCGCATCTCCTCCTTCGCGCGCGCGAGATCGAAGCGCTGCAGGTTGGGCAAGGCCGCATCGTACCCGGCCACCGAGGGTGGCAGCATCTGCCCGGCTGGCTGCAGGCTGTAGTTGCGCGCCTTTGCCCAGCGTTCGCGATCCATGGCGAAGGCCACCGCGCGCCGCACGTGCACGTTGTCGAAGGGCGGAATCTCGGCGTTCATGCCGATCGCATAGATGTCGGCGCGCGGGGACAGAGCCATGTAGGGCTGCCACTTCTTGGTGCGCAAGAGCGCGACGTCTGGCGGTGCCACGCGCGAGATGATGTCGAGCTCGCCGTTGCGGAAGCGCAGAAAGGCAGTCTCGCGCTTGACGTCCTCCTCGAACACGATGCGGTCGACATAGGGCCCGGTTTTGCCGCCGTAGTAGGGGTTCTTGCGCAGGGTCAGGCGCACGCCGCGCTCCCAGCTCTCGAGCACGAACGGACCTGTGCCGATGGGCTCGGCGGCAAAGCGCGCGCCCCTCGCGGTGACGATCTCCTTCGGCAGCACTGCGGTGAAGCGCATGGCGAGCTTGTGCACGAAGCTCTGGTCTGCCTCGCGCAGCCTGATCTCGAGGGTGTAGCGCCCGGTGGCGCGAAGGCCGCTCACGTGGGCGGCCTTGCCCTCGCGAAAGGCGTCTACGCCTTCGATCGCGGCGTAGTACGAGATGGCGGGCGAATGGGTGTCGGGGTGGAGCATCCGTTCCATCGACCACACCACATCGTGCGCGGTGGCTTCGCGTCCATGATGAAAGCGAACGCCTCGGCGCAGCTCTAACGTCAGCGTCCGTCCGTCCTCCGAGAACGTCGGCAGCGCAGCAGCCACCGACGGCTCGAGCTGCATGGTCGCGTCGTAGGCGTACAGGCCGTCGAACACCATCTCGACCACCACCCCGGAGATTTCGTCGAAGGCGATGTGGGGATCGAGCGAGCGGACCTTCGACTCTTCCGAGAGGATCAACGTCCCGCCCCGAAGGGGCTCAGCGGCGCCGGCGCCCACGTAG
>CAYNOM010000388.1:0-6392 GCA_964398415.1 uncultured Polyangiales bacterium
GCCCGGTATGGTCGTCGAAGATCAGCAGGGTCTCCCCGCCGCCGTCGTCGAGGTAGGTCTTCGCCGCTGCCACGACCGACTGCACCGGGCCGGTCGCGATGCGCCGATCTCCCGCGAAACACGTGTAGATTTGGTGGTTTGTCATGGACGACGCATCTCCTTCGCGAGACTGACCAGGGGTACTACCCGGGTGAAATCCATCCCTCATATTACCCGGGTGAAATGCGCCGTCAATATTACCCGGGTGAAAATGCTGCTCGGCTGCGCCTCGGGGCCGAGCGGTTGCGAACACCCTCTGCAGGGGGGAGGATTGCCGCATGAGACGCTCATCGTCATGGATCGCCGCGTGCCTTGCGTTCGGGCTGTGTCGCATGCCCGTCGCGTGGGCTGAAGACGAGCCCGTCACCCCGCCGCGCGGGCAGGACCCGAGCGTGTGCGCCAAGGTCACGGCCAGCGCCCGCTACGAGGGCTACGGCTACACGCACGTCGTGGAGCTGCACAACACCTGCGCGAAGCGCGTCGTGTGCAAGGTCTGGACCGACGTCGACCCTGAGCCGAAGCAGATCCTGCGCGCGATGCCGGGCGAGCGGGACTCGTTCGTCACGCGGCGTGGCTCGCCTTCACGCGCTGTGCAGGCTGGGAGCGAGTGCAAATACGAGGGGTGACGAGCCGCCGCAACGTGGGCTCATAGCCGCTTGCGTCCTCCATGAAGTTTCGACGCTCGGGCTCCGTCTCGATCCGGTGCTAGCTTTACGACCACTAGCGGGCAAAGAGCGGAGGCGAGGGGCCATGAAGCGCGTTCCACGTGCGATGAAGATGATGTCGCTGTCGATGTTGGCCGTGTTTGCACTCGGGTGCGGGGGGCCCAAGGCCGTGCGCGGCACCGATACACCTGGCCTCGATTACGGCGCCATGAGCACGAGCCTCGATCGACGCGATCTCGCGAAGATGATGCGCGAGAACATGGAGAAGATGAAGGGCTCGCGCGTTTACCAGGTATGGGCCAGTGAAGAACGCCCCGGCGTCAGCGTGTTGCCGATTCAGAACGAGACGAGCGAGCACATCGACAGTGCGCTTGGCGCGTTGATCAGTGACATCGAGACCGAGCTCGTGAACTCGGCGCCGGTGCGCGTGATCAGCATGGAGAGTCAGAAGCAGCTGATGGAGGAGATCCAGCGGCAGCACCACAGTCAGGGCGCGTTCGATACGGCGCAGGTGGCGAGCTGGGGCAAGCAGCTCGGAGCGCGCTACGTGATCACGGGCAAGGTGTTCACCACCGACGAGCGTGCACCCAACGCGCGCCGCGTGCAGTACTACCTCTTCATCCGCGTGGTCTCGGTCGAGACCGGCGAGGTGATGTTCCAAAATCAGGCCGAAGTCACCAAGGCGATCATCTGACGTCCATGGGCACGCTCGCGTCGCAACCTTCGCGTCCGCGCCCCGTCGTCGTGCTCGCGGTGGCGCTCGCAGGCATCGTGTCGGCGTGTGCCAGTCACGCCGATCACACGAAGGAGGCGCGCAGCGCGCTCGACGCGCACAAGCCGGACAAGGCGCTCGCTCTCTACAACGAAGAGCTCGGCGTTTCGAGCGGCTCCGAGCTGCCCGCGGACGACGACGACGACGCGGCGTTGTTTCTCATGGATCGCGCGATGATCCAGCAACAGCTGAGGCGCTACCCCGATTCGAGTCGCGATCTCGAGACGGCCGACAAGCGGGTGGAGATGCTCGACTTCAGCCGCTCGACGGCGGACGAAATCGGACGTTACCTGTTCTCGGACGACACGGGACCCTACAAGGCCCGTCCCTTCGAGAAGCTGCTGATCAACACCATGAACATGGTGAACTACTTGGCCCAGGGAAACCTCAACGGGGCCAAGATCGAGGCACGTCGCTTTGCGATCATGCAGAAGTATCTGAAGGAGCATGACGACGAGGAGGGCGCCGAGCTGCTCGGGCCAGGCAGCTATCTCGCGGGCTTCATCTTCGAGCAGGCGGGCGAACCGGACGAAGCGCTGCGCTTTTACGACGAGGCACTTGCGGCAACGCCCTACGCGTCCCTGGCGGAGCCGGTGCGGCGCATGGCCCAGCGCTCGGGCTACAGGTCGCCGCGGATCACCCAAGTGCTCGAGCAAGGCGCGGAGCCCGAGCCGACCGACGGCACGGGCGAGCTGCTGCTCGTGGTCAACTACGGCCGTGTGCCCGCGCTCAAGGCCGAGCGCGTCCCGATAGGTCTCGCGCTCACCTACGCGTCGATGTACATGGCGCCCGAGCAGAATCAGGCTGCGCGTCGCCTGGCTGGTCAGGGGCTCGTCACGTGGGTGAACTACCCCGCGCTCGAGAAGTCGCGCGCCAGCTATGGCTCGCCCTACGCAGAGCTCGATGGCAAGGCCCTCGCGGTCGATCGCGTGCTCAGTGTCGACACGCTCGTGCGAAAGGCTTACGAGAAGAACAAGGGGCGCATCATGGCCTCGGCCATCGTGCGCATGATCACCCGCGGCGTGGCAGGCGCGGCCATCGGCACCGGTGCCGGCAAGTCGAGTGGCTCGGGCGCCATCGGCATGCTCGCGGGCCTCGTCACGCAGGCGACGTTGACCGCGGTCGATACGCCCGACACGCGCAGCTGGGCCACGTTGCCTGCGCGTATCGCCCTCGTGCGCGTGCGGGTCACCCAGGGCAAGCACCGCATCCGTGTCGGGGCGCTCGGCGCGAATCGTGTGCAGGATGTCGACGTGCGCGACGGTGGCTTCACCGTCGTCAATCTCACCGAGCTCAGTCAGTATTGAATCTGGAGGATCTCATGTTGCGCTCAACCCTCAGTTTTTGGCTCCGTGGAGCCATCGCCATCTGTGGGGCGCTCGCATCGGCTTCCGTAGCCGCCGAGGCTCAGGACGTACCAGCTCAGGACGTGCCCGCCCACGACGCGACGAGCGAGATCGATCCGATCGATATCCCGCCCGAGCACGACCCACTCGCGCATGCCTGGGACAGGCCCCGCGATCGCGGTGGCTTCTACTTACGTCTGACCTCGGGGCTCGGCGTGCACTCGACGCGTCTCGGCGAAGCTCCCTGGAAGGGTGGTAACGATGCGATCTACGCGCGCGGTTTTGGATCGGGTTTCGGCGCAGACCTCGGCTACGCGGTCGCGCCCTGGGTGGCCGTGCATCTCGACTCGACGGTGGGCGTGTTGTGGAACGGCGACGTCGAAGAGGAGGCCGGGATCATCGGCCAGTCGCGGCCGAACGCGCGCATCGTGAGCTACGGCTTCGCGCCGGCGGCGACCTTCTTCACGCCCCACGACTTCTATTTCAAGACGGGCTTCGGCGTGGGCCTTGCCACCATCAAGCAAGGCGGCAACAGCGACACGACCGATCCCGGCTTCTACATGGACTTGGCTGCAGGCAAGGACATCTACGTGTCGGATCACTTCGACATCGGCCTGCAGTTTCAGGTGCTGTACATGCTGCTCGGCAACGAGCCCGACCAAGACGAGGCGCGCGTGCGCCAGTTCTTGTTCGGGGTGAGCGGCGCGTTCAACTCGATCTGACCGTCGCCGCCCCGAACTGGCTCTACGGACTATCCGCTCCGAGCGCACGTCCGCCTGGCGAGGTGCCGATCCAGGGGCGCGTGGCGCTCGATGAGCTCCTCCCAGGAGCGACCTGCGATGCGCTTCATGACGACGGCCGGGCCTTCGTCGTCGGTCACATACCGTAGCCATGCCGCCACGACCCGGCTCGCGCTGGAGCACGAAGTCGGCGTCACGGGTCGCGGCGAGACTCGCCACGGGTAGCCCGGATGCCCTGGGCGAGCAGCGTGCTCTTCAGCTCGTCCAGACCTATGCTGTCCATCGAGCCGCGTGTGCCCGACTCGCACGTGTTCATCGTGACGGCTGCAGCGGACAGCAGCGCGTCTAGCGAGCTTTACCGCCGTTGTGTGTAAGGAAGGGGTCGGCAGGGATGCGACCCGAAGAAGGCCTCTGCAGCCGCCCGCGGACGCGGCCCGGAAGCACGTCGACGGGAAGAGGACGCCGCAACTCGAAGCCGTAGCCACTGCGCCGAACTTCGAAGGCGGCGCTGAAGTCGCCCACCCTCACGGTCCTGTGGAAGTTGACCGGCCGATGGCCGGCCCGTCGATGCGGTCGGTGCGCCAGGATGAACGTGAAGAGGCGCAGCGCGCGATGGTTGTGCAGCCGGTGGCAACCGAGCGAGGCGCGGCGCCAGATGCTCGTGTAGTCGCTCGACCCGTGCGTCCGGATTCCCTCGTCACCGCCCTCAGGTCCGGACACATGCTCCATTTTCCGATGGTAGGCGGCGACGAGGCCGAACGCGGAGGCGTAGCCGGGACCTACGAGGTTCTCGTTCAGCTCGCGCGTCAGCGCGCCCGCAGCAGTGTGCAGTGTTTCGAGCACGAGCGCCTCCGGGGGAGTGCCCGAGGTGGGCAACCACACCGGTGCCGATTCGATGCGCGTCCAGGCTCGCCGTCCCACTGGCGACTCCTTGTACTCGAAGTAGTCGCGCCCGAGACGGCGCTGGATGCGCCAGCCCCCGATCGTGGTGCCGTAACGAACCAGCGCCTTACGCCGCCCTGCAATCTCGGCGTACAGCGTCAGCGAAGGGCGATGCTCGACCGGCAAGTGCAGTGGGTTTCCCTCCTCGTCGTAGGGAAACTCGAAGTAGATGTCGCCTCGATCGATCTCGACCGACAGCCCCATGTCCGCCGAATAGTAGTCAGGTAGTTCGATGGCAGGCAGAGCGACGATGTAGTGGTCCCGTTGGGTCGCCTCGGAGAACCGGCGATGGAAGCGGCGCGCACCGTCGGCGGTCGCGATGCCCAGTGCACGCTCCACGTGCGCACGCAGGGTCGCCTCCAGGTCGAGCGGGGTGCCCCCCGCAACCTCGGAAGCGCTCCCGTCCTCGATGATACCGAGGTCGAGCATGAGACGCTCCGTCAGTGCGCGGACTATGGCGAGTCGCTCGAGTTCCAGCAGGGGCGTCTTGAGTGCGGCCAGAGTCTCCCCTTGGAGGCTGCCCCGCGCGTAGATCCGATGATGCCGCTCGAACTCCTCGAGCGCCCGCCGGTACCCCAGGTCGATCTCTCCGTCGAGCCCGCCGCGCAGGTGGCCGGCGCAACGAAGCCGATAGCGCAACGCATCGACCAACGCGTCGTCGAGCGGAGTCGCGGGCTCGGCCCCGTCCTCGTCCCACTCCACGCCCGGGAAGTTTCGCAAGACCGCGGGCACGGGCTCGCGTGCGCAGGAGTAGCCCTCGAGCTCGGCCCAGCGCGCCGAAAGAAGGGCTGGGGTCGGGACGATGCCGTACAGCTCGAGGTAGCGGTCGCGGGCAGCCCGGCGGCCCTCCGCAGACTCGTCGAAGCGCCCGTTGGCGAGAGCCACGTACTTCGCCTCGTAATCATGCGCGCGCTCGGGTGTGGACCGAAAGAGCGACGGAACCCATGCGCGACCCACGTCGAGCAGCAAGAGATCGGCGGCAGCCGCGTCGCTCGCGGGTTTGGTCCCGAGCTGGCGCCCGTCGTCCCACACGACCGCCTCGCCGGGCTCAGCCAGCGGGGGCGCCGGTACGTCCTCAGGGCCCGTGGAGGCGTCTGGCTCGGGCGACGGCCGAGCCGCCATGGCCTGTCGTCTGGGCTCGGCGGAAGGTGGCCCAGGCGAAAACGCGAGCGTCGCACAGCCAGCGATCGCGGCGAGGGCCACCGAAGCGGTCGATGGTGTGAGCTTCCAAAGGGGGACAGCCATGGGGCCCAAATCTAGGGTCTTGGGCCCCGATCACAACCCTGGCAGCGTCGCGAAGTTCGTGATTCGCTTCGGCATGCCGCCCGTTCGAGACGTCCCCCGCGCGGAGCTGAGCCTGCTGGCCGACGGTCTGAAGACCCTCGCGGTCACGGGCACCAACGGCAAGACCACGACCACCAGCATGATCGCGGCCATCGCGCGCGCGGCGGGCCTGCGCGTGGTGCGAGTGACCACTCTGGGCATGTGGGTGGACGACACACAGACGGCCGACGACGGCTCGATGCCCTCCTTCGTCCGGACGCTCGAGCATGCGCGAGAGGTCGGCGCGAACCTGCTCGCGCTCGAGCTGACATCGCGGGCTCTCGCGGGGGGCTTCGCGGAGCGCTGGCCTGCACACGTGGGCGTCTTCACGAACCTGACCCGTGACCATCTCGATCGCCACGGCTCGCCCGAGGCCTACCTGGCCGCCAAGGCCCAGCTCTTTCTGCGACTGCGGCCCGGGGGCACGGCCGTGCTCAATGCGACGGACCCGGCGTCGCGCTTACTCGAGGAGGTCCTGCCGCCCGCGACCAACGTGCTCCGCTACCGGCCCACCGCGCCAGATGCCACGCCAGATGCCACGCCAGATGCACGGGGGGTGCAGCTA
>CAYNOM010000389.1:0-6391 GCA_964398415.1 uncultured Polyangiales bacterium
ACAGGAGCACCTCCGGCACGCGCTGCCCACGAAACTCGGGCGGCCGCGTGTACTGCGGATATTCGAGCGCGCCCTGGGCATGGCTCTCGTCTTGGATCGACTCCTCGTTGCCGAGCACCCCGGGCAAAAGCCGTGCGGTAGCCTCGATGACGGCCATCGCAGCCACTTCGCCGCCAGTCATCACGAAGTCGCCGAGGGAGATCTCTTCGTCCATGGCCTCGCGAACGCGCTCGTCGACGCCCTCATAGCGTCCACACACGAGCGCCACCGCGGGCAGCCGCGACAGGCGCCTCGCGTCGCGCTGGGTGAAGGGACGCCCCTGGGGCGTGAGCAGCACGCGATGCACGCGGCCTTCGGACTCACGTGACTCGATCGCATCGAGGATCGGGCCAGGCATCATCACCATGCCGCTGCCGCCGCCGTAGGGCGCATCGTCGACGGTCTTGTGCTTGTTGGTGGTGAAGTCTCTGGGGTTCGTGCAGCGAACCTGAATCAGGCCGCCCTCGTTGGCCTTGGCCACCAAGCCCTTGTCGAGAAACGACGCGAAGAGCTCCGGGAAGATGGTGACGATCTCGAAGCGCATCAACGCTGGCCCTTGCGTGTGTCGGTGCGTAGCACCTCGAGCTCGTCGAGATGGTCGGCGCGCAAGACCCTCGCCTCGAGATCGATGTCGACCACGTAGCGATCCGTGTAGGGCAGCTCGAGCTTGTGCGTGTCGGACGTGACCTCGAAGCACGTGACGCTCGGGTACTCGAACACGTCGCTCACCCGCCCGATGCTCGCGCCCGCTTGGTCGACCACCGTAAGGCCCACCAAGTCGACGAAGTAGTGCTCGTCTTGCGCTGGCTCGGGCAGCGCGTCGCGGCGCACGCAGACCACGCTCCCGCGCAGGGCCTCGGCCGCTTCACGGCCACGCACACCTTCGAGGGTCAAGAGCATGTTGCCGCTATGCTCGCGACAGCTGCGAACCTCGAGCTCGCGCACGGCGCCCGCCTTGTCGCGCAAGATCACGCGGGGCAGCTCGAGCAGGAGCTGACTCTGCGGGTTGAAGAGCTTGAGCAACAGGTCGCCCCCGAGGCCGTGGGCCCGGACGACGGCCGCGAGCTCGACGAGCTCGTCCGCACGTGTGGGCGACGACCCCATGGTGATGCGTCACTCGAGAATTTCGAGAACCGCGCGTCGCTGACGCCGCGCAGAGGCGGCCGCGAGCAGGGTTCGTATCGCGCGGGCGGTGCGCCCTTCACGCCCGATGACCTTGCCGAGATCGCTCTTCGCGACGGTCAGCTCGACCACGATGGTGTTGTCGCCGTCGATGGCCTCGACTTCGACCGCGTCGGGATCATCGACGAGTGCGCGCGCGATGTAGTCGATGAGCTCTTCGATCTGCTCCATGCGGCGCCTCGCGAAAGAAAATCTCGATTCAGGCGCCCTGGGTGGCGCGACGCTTGGCGCGCACGATGTGGCGCACGCGGTCGGACACCTGGGCACCCACGCCAAGCCAGTAGTCGATGCGATCGAGCCGAAGCAGAGCGTCTGCGTCGGGCTTGGTGGGATCGTAGGTACCGACCTGCTCGATGAAGCGACCGTCGCGGCGCTCCGCGTTATCGGTGGCGACGACGTGATAGAACGGACGGTGCTTGCTGCCGCGGCGGGCCAGACGAAGGATGACCATGCTGATCTCTCGAAAACGGGGCCGGTATTCGGTCCCCGGCTGCTGCGGAGCGCTCGACGCCCGCAAGAGGTCCGGGAAGCTAGCCCCAGGGCGGGCAAGCGTCAAGGCCTGAAGGCCCGTGTAGGCCTGCGACGGGCGCTAGGCGCCGAATCGCGCGAGGAAGCGGCCGAGCACAAACAGCGTCCAGGGCCTCGACCAGTGCACGCGTCCAGCGAGGAATCCTTCCCAAATTCGCGATGTTTGAGCGCGACAGAGCAGCCCGCTCGAGTCCACGGGGTCGCGCAGCACGGGCTCGACCAGCGAGCGAAAGGGGCCACGCATCCAGCGATCGAATGGGAACGTGAAGCCCATCTTGGGCCGATGGGTAATGGAGCGCGGTAGGGGGCGGGGCAAAGCGTCGAGCAAGAGCGCCTTCTGGCCGCGCAGCATCAGCTCGGGCGCACATCGGGACACGATCTCGACCAGCCGATGGTCGAGCAGGGGCACGCGGATCTCGAGCGCGTGGGCCATGCCGAAGACGTCCGAGTCGCGCAGAAGCTGATCGTGGGTGTAGCGCCTGAGCTCGAGCTGCATCGCGCCGTGAAAGGCACTCACCTCCCCCACGGGCTCGGGCAGCGTGGGCTCGGGCATGGGCGCACCGCCAAGCAGGGCCGTGACCTCGTGGGGCGCAAACAGCCCCCGAGACAGCGCGTACAAGCGTGCATGCGCCGAGCCTGACAAGCCGAGCACCTCGAGCTTGGCGAGCTTTTTCGGACCGAGCCGCGCCCCGAGCGGAACGAGCCCCAGGGCCTTGCGCGGTGTACGTGCGAGCAGTGGACCGAGGCGGGCCGCGCGTCGAAACGACGGATAGCCGCCAAACAGCTCGTCACCCCCGAGCCCCGAGAGGGCGACCGTGAGCCCCGACTGCTTGGCGAACTTGCTCACGAGGTAGGTGTTGATGCCGTCGCAGGTGGGCTGATCCAGGGCAGCGAAGAAGCCCGGCAAGCAGTCGCGCACCATGTCGTCGGTGACGGGCACGACGCTGTGCTTGGTCTCGAACATGCGCGCGACTTCCGAGGCGTGTTGCGACTCGTCGAGCTCGGTGCCTGGAAAAGCGAGCGAGAAGGTTCGCACTTCGGATTGCCCCGCGGAGCGCATGAGCTGCACCACCGCGGAGGAGTCGATGCCACCGCTCAAGAAGGCGCCGAGGGGCACATCGGCGATGCAGCGCAGCTTCACGGAGGCGAGCAGCTCGGGACGCAGGGCCTCGATCGCCTCGTCGCGCGTGCGATGGCGCGGCGGCCCGCTGGGGAAGTCCCAGTAGGTGCGCTCGCGCATCTCTCCGTGCTGGAACGTCGCGACGCTGGCGGGCGCCATCCCGTAGACGTCCTCGAGCATCGTGAGCGGGGTGGGTACCGAGCCCCAGGCCAGAAAGCTCGCGCATGCCGCTTTCGAAGGACGTGACGGACCATTGGGCAGCGCGCACAGGGCCTTGAGCTCGGAGGCGAAGGCGAGCACACCTGGCCTGCGGAACACGTACAAGGGCTTGATACCGACGCGATCGCGCGCGAGAAACAGGGAGCGTGCTTGGCGGTCCCAGATCGCGAAGGCGAACATGCCGCGCAAGCGCTCGACGCAGGCCTCACCACGCCGCGCAAACAGCTCGACGATCACCTCGGTGTCGCAGTGCGAGCGAAAGCGGACACCTTCCGCCTCGAGCTCGCGTCGCAGCTCTTCGAAGTTGTAGATCTCCCCGTTGAACACGATCACGAAACGCTGATCGGCGCTGACCATGGGCTGGTGCCCGGCGCTCGACAGATCGAGGATCGACAGGCGGGTGTGCCCGAGCATCGCCCCCTGCTCGACCGAGACCCCCTGATCGTCGGGCCCCCGTGGCTTCAGCGTCGCAAGCGCGCGCTCGAAGGCCCCACGGTCGGAAAACTCGTCACTGACGATGCCTAAGATGCCGCACATACCCCTCACGGGTGGCTAGCACAGGGGGGCCCAGCGGGCGATGGGGCGACGGGGCCGGTGTGGCGGCGGCCGCCCCCGCGCGGTAGACGTGAGGGGATGATGTTGCGCTTCGTGCCCACGCGTCTGACATTCGTCGTGCTGGCGCTGGCCCTCTTGGGCTTTCGCTGTACCCGCGACACCCAAAGCCCCGAGACTTCGTCGGCGCGCGCTCGTCCGAGACCCGATCTACGCCTCTTCTTGCTCACCGATCCGAAGGGCTATCTCGAGCCCTGCGGTTGCCAACAACGGCCGCTCGGCGGCGTCGACAAACTCGCCACCGCGCTCTCGAACGCCAAGCGAGACGGCGTGCCGAGCCTGCTGCTCGCCGTCGGTGATCTGACGTTCGGGACGAAGGTTCACGGCGACGATGCTGCCCATGCCAGCGCGGAGGAGCGCTTGCGGGCGGAGGCTTTGATCGACGTGTGGAACGAGCTCGGCATGGCGGCGGCCACTCCCGGCCCACTCGACTTCGGCGTCGACCCAGCCGTGCGAAAGGCGCTGACCCAACGCGCAAAGTTCGCCTGGCTCGTCGCCAACGTCGATGCGAACGCGCTGCCCGGCACCACGAGAGAGCGCCTGCTCGACGTGGGCGGACACAAGGTGGGCGTGTTCGGCGTGCTCGGCCCAAGCCCTAGCCTTGGCCCAGGCATCACGCCGAGCGCCGACTTGGCGCTCGCCTCGAAGCGCGCCACCGAGGCCCTGCGCAGCCAAGGCGCCAAGCTCGTGATCGCGCTGTCCAGCGGAGACCGTCGCGCGGCGCGCGAGGTGGCGCAGGGCGGGCCGGATCTGGTGGTGATGGGCGGCCTCGATCGCGAGGAGCCCCTGCCCCCCTCGACCCATCACGGCGCGGTGCTGCTCCACGCGGGGCGCCAAGGACAGCGCGTGGTGCGCGTCGATCTGGCGTTGACGGGCGATGGCAAGCTGCGCGACGCGAGCAGTTGGTCGCTCGACGAACAGCAGAAGGCTGAAGCGAAAGAGATCGACGAGCTCTCGAAGCGCATCGCGGAGTGGGAGAAGGATCCCAAGGTGAATCGCGAGGATCTCGCGAGGCAAAAGGCCCGCCTCGACGCCATGAAGGCCGAGCGCACGAAGCCGAGCGCGACGAGCTACGAGGGGCGTTGGCTGTCCGCGGAGGCGATCGAGCTGTCGCCCGACGTGAAGGGTGAGCCCAAGATCGCAGCGCGCATGGACGCACTCGACCGCCGCATCAACGAGCACAATCGCGAAGCCCTCTCGCACCTCGAGCCCAAACCCGTGAGCGACGGCGAGGCGCGCTACGCGGGGTCTGAGAGCTGCAAGGGCTGCCACGAAGCCGCCTACACCTGGTGGCGCAACACGAAGCACGGCCGGGCCTACGCGACCCTCGAGAACGTGCACAAGCAGTTCAGCTTGGCCTGCGTCGGCTGCCACGTCACCGGCTACAACGAGCCAGGCGGTAGCACCGTCACCCACGTCGGCAGCCTCAAGGACGTGGGGTGCGAGAGCTGCCACGCCCCAGGCTCGAAGCACAACCTCGAGCCCGAGGTGGCAGGCCTCGTGCGGCGCAACACTCCGGAACCCGTATGCATCTCGTGTCACAACCCGGAGCACAGCGCGCGCTTCGACTACGCGGCGTTCCGTTCGCTACTCATCGTCCCGGGCCACGGGTTACCCTCTCCTTCCGATGGCCAGGGCAAGAAGTGATGGGCGGCGGGAGAGGAGCCTCGTGATCGGGTGGGTCGGCCCCCTCTTGCTCGTCGTCGCGTCCGCCACGTCGAGCTGCTGCCCGCCTGATGCAGACTACCCGAGCTCGAGCCGCACGAGCGGTGGTGAGCAACGCGGACGGGTGCTGCGCGGTGAGGCCAGCTACTACGCCAACTCCTTGGCGGGGCGGCGCACCGCAAGCGGTGAGCGCTACAACCCGCGTAAGCTGACGGCAGCCAACCGCGAGCTTCCCTTCGGGACGCGGCTGCGGGTGACGCGCGTCGACACCGGCCAGAGCGTGGAGGTGGTGGTCAACGATCGCGGCCCCTTCGGCAAGCGCCGTCGCATTCTCGACCTGTCGCGTGCGGCCGCAGAGAAGCTCGACATGATCCGCCGCGGTCATGTCGAGGTGCGCGCCGAAGTGCTCGACTGACGCTATTCGCGGGGTGGTTTCACGTTGTCGCGCACCCAGTCGATGATGGTCGACAGAGGCGTGCCCGGCGTGAACAGGCCCTTCACCCCAGAAGCCTTCAGGCGCTCCATGTCTTCCTCAGGGATGATGCCACCCCCGAAGACCACCATGTCGCCCGCCCCGCGGGCACGGAGCGCGTCCATGACGGCGGGAAAGAGCACGTTGTGGGCGCCCGACATGATCGAGAGGCCCACGCAATCGACGTCTTCTTGCACCGCCGCCGCGGCGATCATCTCGGGCGTCTGGTGCAGCCCGGTGTAGATGACCTCGAACCCCGCATCCCGAAGGGCCCTCGCGACCACCTTGGCTCCGCGATCGTGGCCATCGAGGCCGGGTTTGGCGACGAGAATACGAACGTTGGGCTGCGCCATGCTGCTGACCTAACGGCGTTCACCGGCGGAGTCAAGTGGATGCTGAAGGCCGCAGAGCCGCCTCGCCACGCACAGCTCAAGCCGTCGCGCCGCCGCAGGAGGAGCCCGCGCCGGCGGTGCAGCCAAAGCAGTGGCGCCCCACGGCGATGTCGCGCCTCGAAAGGCCCTCGAGCGCGAAGTCGCGTATGTGGGCAGGGGCTC
>CAYNOM010000390.1:0-6379 GCA_964398415.1 uncultured Polyangiales bacterium
ATCGCGACCTAAAGCATACTCGCGTGCGTCGTCGCTATCGCCCTCCCAGTAGTGACCACCGCCGGCACGTGGCACGTCATTCATTCCGACCGCTAAGACATCGCCGTCAAGCGGACTAACGATGGCGGCACCGACCTGACGCCCCAGGGCCCCCGACCGGAGCGCAGCCGCGTGGGCGTGAAACATCCCGTACTCGGAGCGAGTCGGCGTCACGCACGGATGTCCGAACAGCAGGCGCATGAACCTCTCTAGCTGTGCAGGAATCCCAATAGTTGATGTCGCATCAACGAAGAAATCGGCGCGTGGAAAGGTCTCGCGCACGTTCTGGCCCAGTTCCCGATTTCTTTGCTTCTCGTCCGTGGCGATCAGCTCCTCAGCAACCGATCGAAGCTCCGCCCCCTGGAGCGAGGCATTCGACAAGGCCAGTTTCTTCGCGAGCGAACGAACTCTCGTTTCCCGATCGGCCCAGATGCCGATCAGGACGAACTGATCAGCGTACACTCTCTGGAGTGTTGCGACCTCGGACGGGTGTTTCAGCGAAGTGAGCACGTAGGCGCGATTCACGCACGGTTTCTCGTGATCGCCGGTTTGCGCGAATCGCAACTGACGAATGGCGAGTATCGCGCACATCGCCAGTGCATCGCCCCTACCAAACTTCTCACGGAGCTTGCTGCCCGCCTCCATATACGTCTCGACGCGGGCCTTCTCGGTCGAGCGGTCCGTGGCGGACAAACCGTCGATCTGATCGAGAAGGCTACTCATGCTGAGGCGCTCAACGTCGTAGCCTACGCCGCTCAGCTCGTGGCCAAGTCGAACAAGTACGTCCTCGCTGGGCGTGCCAATCGCTCCCACCAAGCCAATCACGATCTCAGGGCGGTCCGCCATCGAAACATCGTAGAGCCCGCGCCGAAGGCTCGCCAGTTACGGAACTCCAACCAGAGCACGCGGGTCCTCGGGCGTCGCCGCCCGTCAGCCCCCGATCTGATCGGCCAAGAACGCGCGCACCTTGTCGAGTGCGATGCGCTCCTGCGCGAGGGTGTCGCGGTGGCGCACGGTCACGGTCTGGTCTGTCAGCGTGTCGCCGTCGATGGTGAAGCAGAAGGGCGTGCCCGCCTCGTCCATACGGGCGTAGCGCTTGCCGATGCTCTGCTTGGGGTCGATCTGGCAGGGCCAGGTGCGCGACAGGTCGTCGTAGAGCTTCTGCGACAGCTCGGGCATGCCGTCCTTCTGCACCAGCGGGAACACGCCCGCCTTCACGGGCGCCATGCGCGGATGGAACTTCATGTACATCTTGCTCGGTCGCTCGGCGTCGGGCGTGTAGGCCTCGCACAACACGGCGAGCACGCCGCGCGACAGGCCCGCCGAGGGCTCGACCACGTGCGGGATGAAGCGCTGGTTGGTCTCGGCATCGAAGTAGCTGAGGTTCGTCTTGGCGAAGGTCTGGTGCTGGCGCAGATCGAAGTCGCTGCGATGGGCCACACCTTCGAGCTCGCCGAAGCCGGGAAACGTGAAGGGGAAGCGGTACTCGATGTCGACCGTGCCCGCGCCTTCCTTCGCATAGTGGGCGAGCTCGTCCTGATCGTGCTTTCGCACCTGCAGGCTGTCGCTCGTCACGCCCACGCTGCTCCACCACTTGGCGCGCACGTCCGCCCAATACTCGAACCACATGCGCGCTTCGTCCGGATGGCAAAACCACTCGATCTCCATCTGCTCGAACTCGCGCGAGCGGAAGATGAAGTTGCGCGGGGTCACCTCATTGCGGAAGGCGCGGCCGATCTGGGCGATGCCGAAGGGCACGCGCACGCGTGAGGTGTCGACGACGTTCTTGAAGTTGAGGAAGATGCCCTGGGCCGTCTCGGGACGCAGATAGGCGATGTTGTCCTCGCTCTGCAGCGCGCCGACGTAGGTCTTGAACATGAGGTTGAACTGGCGCGGCTCGGTGAGCGTGCCCTTCTCTTTGGCGTCAGGCCCGTAGAGGTTTGCGTAGGCCGAGAGCGGCACGTCCGGCATGTGCAAGACCTCGAACTCCTCGCGGCTCTTGCCCTTGATCAGCTTGGCGAGACGCTTCTCTGCGTCTGCGTCCTCCCCTTCCACGAAGGCCACCATGGGCAGCGCGGG
This sequence comes from uncultured Polyangiales bacterium, assembly GCA_964398415.1. GTDB lineage: Bacteria > Myxococcota_A > Polyangia > Polyangiales > DASUME01 > DASUME01. Next base: position 2,119 of record CAYNOM010000390.1, read on the forward strand.
GTCTGTCTTGTGCTTGAACACGCGCAGGTGGTCGGCGCGATAGCGGCGCTTCGACTCCCTGCAGTCGACCATGGGGTCGTTGAAGCCGGCCACGTGACCGGAGGCCTCCCACGTCTTCGGGTTCTGGATGATCGCGGTGTCGACGCCGACCATGCTGAGCGGCTTTCCGTCGGGCCCCTTCGGCGGACAGCGCACCATGTCGTTCCACCAGGCGTCGCGCAGGTTGTTGCGCAGCTCGACACCGAGGGGGCCAAAGTCCCAGAAGCCGTTGATGCCGCCGTAGATCTCGCTGGCGGGGAAGATGAAACCCCGGCGCTTGCACAGGGAAACGAGGTCATCCATCGAAAACGGCTTGTTCGGCGCAGAGGTCATGGTGCGCGGATCCTACTGTCGGCGCGAACGGGTGCAAACGTTTGGACGCGGAGCGTCACGCGCACCTACGCCCCAGGACCCGCCGCGACCATGCTCACTGCTGCGCCGCGCTGCTGTGCGGAGGCGGTGCCGGCTTGACCTCGCCCAGGTACTCCGGCAGCTCGATGCCCGCCATCTTCGCGACTTCGTGAAGCGGCGGAAGGCTCTTGATCAGGTTTGAGGCGAAGCTCGCCGTGGACGACCCACCCCCGGCCCCGGCCCCGCTGTCCCAGACCGTGATCTTGTCGATCTTGAGGTTTTGGATGGCCGCCACTTGGGCTTCGACGATGTGCTCGATCTTTTCGATCATGAGCAGTGACGCAGCCGCACGCGCATCGCCGGCGCAGCTCTCGACGAGCGCGCGATAGCCGTCGGCCTTGCTCTGCAGCACCTTGCGCAAGCCCTCGGCCTCGGCCTCGTAGCGCGCGAGCACGGCGTCGGCTTCGCCGCGCGCGCGCAGACGCGTTTGCTCCGCGTCGGCCGCGGCCAGGATCTCGGCCTTGCGCTTGTCGATCTCCTGGCGCACGACCTCGCTCGCCGTGAGGCGCTCCTTCTCGGCGCGCGCCTGCACCTGCTGGATCTCGATCTCGGCCTCGCGGGCCGCGACCTCCGCGCGTCTTCTCGCTTCGGCCTCCTGCACCGACAGCTCGGCATTGCTGCGCGCGATGGTGGCGCGCGATTGGTTTTCGCCGCCCACCGCCTCGGCCTCGCGCTGCTGCACGAACACGCGCCGGTCGGCCTCGGCCGCCTTCTTGCCCTTGTCGGCCTCGGCTACGTTTTGGGCGATCGCGACCTCCTTGTTGCGCACGGCCTCGGACTCACCGACCGCCGCCAAGGTCTCCTGCTGCTGCACGAACACGCGCTGCTCGGCATGGGCGGCCTTCTGGCCCTTGACCGACTCGGCTTCGTTCTGCGCCACCTGCACGAGCTGATCGCGCTGGGCGAGCGACTGGCCGATGGCACCGATCTTCTCCTGCTCGGCCACGTCGATGCGAGCGCGGTTGATGGCCTCGGCCGCCGCCTTCTTGCCGATGCTGCCGATGTAGTTCGACTCGTCGGTGATGTCGGTGATGTTGACGTTGATCAGGTACAGGCCGATCTTGTTCAGCTCGGGCTCGACGTTCTTACGGATCGACTCGAGAAAGCTCTCGCGGTCTTGGTTGATCTGCTCGATGGTGAGCGAGGCGACCGTGAGGCGTAGCTGGCCGAAGATGATCTCGCGCGCCATCTCGTCGATCAAGTTGGCCGTCAAGCCGAGCAAGCGCTCGGCTGCGTTGTTCATGATCGAGGGGTTCGTGCTGACGCCGATCGTGAAGGTGCTCGGCACGTTGATGCGGATGTTCTGCAGCGACAGCGCGTTTCGCAGATCGATGCCGATCGTGATCGGCGTGAGGCTCAGGTACTTGTAGTCCTGGATCAACGGCCAGATGAAGGCGCCGCCGCCATGGATGCAGCGCGCGCTCTGGCCCTCCCCCACCTTGCCGAAGACGACCAGCACCTGGTCGGAGGGACAGCGCTTGTAGCGCGCGGCCAAAAAGGTGACCGTGGCCACGAGCAGCACCACGAACGTGACGACGACCGCGGCCCACAGGCCGAACATTTCAGCAGCCACACATGCCTCCTCAGATCGATAATCGTGTGTGCGAGCTCAGGCTTTTGGAAGTCGAACGACCGACAGGGAACCATCCGACAGGACGCGCTCGACCACGATCTCGGTCCCGGTGTCGAGCGTCTCGGCACTACATACGGCGTCGAGGGTGAGCAGTCTGCCTGAGACGCTCACCGTGACCTTGCCCGGCTTGTCGGGTGCGATCCCGAGGTACACGGTGCCGGTTTGGCCCACGGCCTTCTGCATGTCCAAGGTGCCGCTGACCTCGAGCTTCTTGGCCGCGCGAAAGATGCGGGCGATGACGAAGGTGGTCAGCGTGCCACCCACCGCGCCGCCTGCGAGGGCGAGGGGTGCCGAGGTGCCCGTCTCGTCGAGTAGCGCGAGCCCCACCAGCCCGAACATGGCGAAAAAAGCGGTCAGGCCCTGGATCGACAGGATCTTGAAGGCCGTGTCGGCCGAGCTGTGCCCCGTCGCCGCGTGATCAGGACCGAAGTCGGCGTCGGCGTCGCCCGCGCCGAGGAGCGACAGCACGATCTGCACGACGAACAGCACCGCCCCACCCACTGCGCAGTACAGAAAGAACTGGTGCATCGTCACGCTTCGGTCACCCCTCGCTGACCAGCGGCCGTGGCCGTGGCCCACAGAAGGTACCACAGGCGGACCGGCTCAGGCCGGGCCAGCGCTCTGCCCGACGCTGTGCCCACCCTTTCGGGCCGCGCACACGCGATCGCGCCCCGTCTGCTTGGCGACGTAGAGCGCCTTGTCGGCCGCCTCGAAGAGCTGCTTGTCGTCCTTGGCCTGGTCGGGGAACTGGGCCACCCCGAGCGATGCGGTCACGCGCAGCTTTCCGATCTCGCTCTCGAACACGCGGGCCTTGATCTCCTCGCGCACGCGCTCGGCGAGCTGCACCGCACCCGCGGCGTCGGTCTCCTCGCACAGCACGCAAAACTCCTCGCCGCCGAAGCGCGCGACGATGTCGGTCTCGCGCTTGACGTGACGCAAGATCTCACCGAGGCCGCGGATCACCTGGTCGCCCACGGCGTGCCCGTAGGTGTCGTTCACGCTCTTGAAGTGATCGATGTCGGTGACGATCAAGCTCAGCTTGCGCCCGAAGCGCTCGGCCGCCTTGATGCGCTGGCCCATCTCGTCGAGAAACGCGCGCTTGTTGAGACAACCCGTGAGGCCATCGGTGGTGGCGAGCTCCTCGAGACGTCTGACCGAGGCCGCGTTGGCGAGAGCCACAGCGAGCTGATTGGCGAGCACCTGCAGCGTGGGACGCACGCTCGCCGTGAACGCATCCCTGCGGTGGGCCGCGATCGCCAACGTACCGACCGGGTCCTCGCGCACGAGCAGGGGCAGGATGAGCAGAGATTGCATGCCGCTCAGGTTGGCCTTCTTCGTGTACACCACCTGCTGACGCCCATCGAACTCGCCGCGGTAGGGCAGGTAGTGGCGGTTCTTCACCGCCATCGCGGTCAGCGAGGCGTTGTCGCGAAAGGAGAGGTTCGCGAAGTCCTCAGCCCCCGAGCCCACCGCGCGGCGCACCACGTGGCGCTTGTGCTCGGCGTCGTAGAGCGTGACCGCCGCGAAGTCGTAGGGCGCAATCTGGGCCGCGGCCTTGAGGCCTGCGTCGATGACGCTGTCTTCGTCGAGCGCCGCACCGAGCGCCTGGGAAGCCTGGTGGAGCACCGTCTGCTCGCTCTTCGTGCGCTCGAGCTGCATGAACACGCGCTCGTTTTCGATGGCACGCAAGACCTGGCGCACGGCACCTTCGAATGCCCGCTCGTCGCGCTCGCCAAAAGGCTGGTCGACGATGCGATCGCCGCACAACACCCCGCGCACCATGCCGTTCTCGAGCACCGGCACACCCAGGAAGGCGCGCACGAGGGCCGGACCGCGGTAGTAGCAGAGCCCGCGATAGCCGGGCTTGATGTGCTCGAGGTTCATGGGCAGGCCGCGCTTCATTACGGCTCCCACCGCGCCCTCGCCCACGGCGAAGGGTCCGTCGGCCAACTCTTCACTGTCCGTGACGAGCTCGGCTATGTGGAAGCGACCGCTCTCATCATCGAGCAACATCAACACGCAGCTGTGCAGCTCGAGCGTTCGCTTCAGCAGGTCGAGCGTGTAGAAGAGCGACTGATGCACCTCTTCGACGCTGGAGCGCGCCATGCGCTCTTCGTCGCGCACCGACGCCTCGCTCGGTGCGCTTCGCCGCTACGCCGCCGACCGGGGCGTGGGGCT
>CAYNOM010000391.1:0-6358 GCA_964398415.1 uncultured Polyangiales bacterium
GAGCTTGCGGCGCTCGCGCCACGCCTGCGCGTGGTGGGCGAGCGCCTGCGCCAGGGCGACGAGAACGAGCGACAGAGCTTGCTCGACAGCCTGCAGAGCAGTCGTGGGCGAGCTCAGCTCATGGGTCTCTCGCCACTCGCCACCGTGCTCGACCACGCCATGCGCGCGATCAGCAGCCTGACGCCGGGATCGCCCCAGGCCGGCTCGACGCAACAGGCCCTCGTCAGGGCCGCAGACGGGCTCGACAGCCTGCCCTCGATCGCAAAAGCCCGCTTCGCAGAGCGCACGACCGATCTCGCGCTACGCGTGGAGCGCACGCTCAGCCAGCGCCTGTAGCGTCGCGCGCGCCCCCGAAGCTCCAAACACACCTCGAGCACGGCCGCGCAATAGGCGCGCCCCCTCGGGTGTTTCAGCCCGCACCGTGGCCTAGCCCCGACAGCCGGGCTAAACCCCGCAGGGTTTCGAGGGGAACGACATGTACAGCGACGTCCGCGCCATCAACGAGCTGGTCCAGAAGGAGAGCGCCTTCGTGGACGCCATCGTGCACGAGGTGCGCAAGATCATCGTGGGCCAGGAGGCCATGGTCGAGCGCATCTTGATCGGCCTTCTGACGGGCGGACACGTGCTCGTCGAGGGCGTGCCGGGCCTCGCCAAGACGCTGACGGTGAAGACGGTGTGCGACGCGGTGCAGGCGCAGTTCTCACGCGTGCAGTTCACGCCCGATCTCTTGCCTGCGGACGTCGTGGGCACGGTGATTTACAACCAGCAGCGCGGCGAGTTCTACGCGAAACCCGGGCCCATCTTCGCAAACCTCGTGCTGGCCGACGAGATCAACCGCGCCCCTGCGAAGGTGCAGAGCGCTCTCCTCGAAGCGATGCAGGAGCTTCAGGTCACGATCGGCGACACCACCTACCAGTTGCCGCGGCCGTTCATGGTGATGGCCACGCAAAATCCGCTCGAGCAGGAGGGTACCTACCCGTTGCCCGAAGCCCAGCTCGATCGCTTCATGCTGCACGTGATGGTGGGCTACCCCTCCCGCGACGAAGAGCGCACCATCATGGAGCGCATGAGCGATGCGGTGCTCGACGGGCCAAGCTCGCCCGCGCGCAGCGGAGCCGCGATCACGCCCCAGGTTTCGCCGGAGAAGCTGATCGAGGCTCGCAGCATCGTGGGTCAGGTCTACGTCGACGAGCGCATCAAGGACTACATCCTGAACGTGGTCATCGCGACGCGTAATCCGTCGAGTGTGGGCCTCAAAGACCTCAAGGAGATGGTCGCCCACGGCGCCTCGCCGCGCGCATCCATCGCGCTCAACGTGGCCTCGCGCGCCCACGCGTTTCTCAAGCACCGCGGCTACGTGACGCCCGAGGACGTCAAGGCCGTGGGCCCCGATGTGCTGCGTCACCGCATCATCCGCACCTACGAAGCGGAAGCCGAGGAAATAAGCACCGACCAGATCGTGCGCCGCATCTTCGACGCGGTCGAAGTGCCTTGAAACGGGAGATGCAGCGTTGATCTCGCGCGACACACTGAAGAAGCTGCGCAAGATCGAGATCCGCACGGCGCGGCTCGCGAACGACCAGCTTGCGGGCAGCTATCACTCGGTGTTCAAGGGCCGCGGCATGGCTTTCAGCGAGGTGCGCGAGTACCAGCCGGGCGACGACGTGCGCTTCATCGACTGGAACGTCAGCGCACGCCTGTCGGACACCTACGTCAAGCTCTTCACCGAAGAGCGCGAGATGACGGTGATGCTGCTGGTCGACATGTCCGGAAGCGAGCGCTTCGGCTCGGTGGCGCGGCCCAAGGTCGAGACGGCCGCCGAGGTCGCAGCCCTTCTCGCCTTCAGCGCGATCAAGAACAACGACCGCGTGGGGCTCGTGATGTTCACCGATCGCGTCGAGCGCTTCGTGCCCCCGAAGAAGGGCAAGGGCCACGTGCTGCACGTGATCCAGGAGATCCTCGACACGAAGCCCGAGCACACGGGCACCGACCTGAGCGCAGCGCTGAACCTGCTGGGCCAGGTGGCACGAAGGCGCTCGGTGGCCTTCGTGATCAGCGACTTCATCGCCCACGGCTACGAGCATGCCCTGCGCATCGCGAGCAAGCGTCACGACGTGATCCCGGTCCAGATGGTCGACCCGCGAGAAGAACAGCTGCCCGACGTCGGCATTACGCTGTTCGAGGATCTCGAGACGGGCGAGCTCGTCGAGGTCGACACGGGCGATCCCCGAGTGCGTGAGCAGTTTGCGCTGCGCGTCGCCAAACAACGCGCCCAGCGCGAGCAGATGTTCAAGAAGCTCAGCCTCGACACGATCACGATTCGCACCGATCGTCCCTACATCGAGCCCATCACCAGCCTGTTTCGACTCAGACAGCGCAGGCAGCGAGGTTTCGGATGAGCGACAAGGAGCTACCCGAAGCCCTGCGCCCATCGCTGAAGAGCGCCATTTCCCCGACGGGGGGCGTCTCGACCGGGGATGTCGTCACCCTGAGCATCACGGCCGAAGCCGCCCAGGGCGTCGACGTGGCCGTGCCCGAGCAAGCGCTCGCGCCGTTCGAGTTGCTCGATCGACGCGTGAAGGTGACGCCTAAAGATGCAAAGCAGCAGTTCAGCTTCGAGCTCGATCTGCTGGTGCTCGAGCCGGGCGAGCATGCGGTTCCAGCGCTGAGCGTTCGTGTCGTGGGCCCGAAGGGCGAGCTTCTGACGCTGAAAACCGAGGCGCATCCGCTCAAGGTCACGTCGCTGATCGAGAACGAGCCCAACGCCGAGCTCAAACCCGTCACCGGCCCGGTCGTGGTGATGCAGGACGACTACACGCTCGCCTACGTGGGCGCGGGCGTGCTCGCCATCGCGCTGGTCATCGCGCTGACCATGCTCGTGCAGCGCTGGCTCGCGCGACGTCCGAAGGAAGTGCCACCTCCACCACCGCCGATTCCACCCTGGGAGCTCGCGCTCGAGAAGCTCGAGCAGCTCAAGCGTAAGAAAGACGGCTTGATCGCGCAGGAGCGCGCCGAAGAGCTGGTGGATGGCGTGAGCGACGTGCTGCGCGAGTACCTCGGCCGTCGTTACGGCTTCGACGGGCTCGAGAGCACGAGTGACGAGGTGGTCGCGCGGCTCGAGAAGCTCAGGCCCCACAAGCTGTCCCTCTCCGGCGTGTCGCTCCTGCTCACGCAGTGCGACCTCGTGAAGTTCGCGCGCATGGCCCCCGACGCCGAGCAGTGCGACGACCTGCTCAACGGGGTGCTCGGCCTCGTGCGTGCCACGATGCCTGCCCCCGAGGCCGCGGCATCCGTCGACGATCGACCAGGAGCGAGCACGTGAACAAGGCGCTGAAGCCGCTCGTGCCTATCGCCTTCGCGCTCGCAGCATCGTGCGTGGCGCTGCTCGTCGTCGCGCTCGTGCTCGACCAGGTTTACGACATCCCGCTGTCCGAGCATGCCATGCGCTTCGAGCGCCCCTGGGCGGGCCTGTCGCTGCTCGTCTTGCCGCTCGTGCTGTGGCAGCGCGGCTACCGTGCCAACGCGCGCGCCACGCGGGTTCTGATCTCGCGTGGCCTCGACCTCAAGGCCCTACCCCCGAGCCTGCGCGTGCGTCTGAGGCCGCTGTTGTATGCGCTGCGCGTGGCCGCCCTCGGCCTCGGCGGCCTTGCACTGATGGGTCCCCAGAGCATTCACGCGCGGGACAAGAACGAGCTCGAGGGCATCGACATGGTGCTCGCGCTCGACTTGTCGCTGTCGATGCAGGCCTCGGACATCACCCCGAACCGCTTCGAAGCCACGAAGGTGGTGGTCGACGAGTTCGTGCAAAAGCGCCCCAACGACCGCATCGGTGCCGTGGTGTTTGGCCGCGACGCCTACACGCTGATGCCGCTCACCACCGACAAAGACATGCTGCGCGCGGCCATCTCGGAGCTGTCTTTGAACCTGATCGAGGGGCGCGGCACGGCCATCGGCAATGCGGTCGGCGTCGGGCTCAATCGACTGCGCAGCTCCGAAGCCAAGAGCAAGGTGCTGATCCTGCTGACGGACGGCGACTCGAACAGCGGCAATGTCGCTCCCGAGGAGGCCGCCGAGTTTGCCCAGCACATGGGCGTGAAGCTGTACACGATCCTGATGGGCCGCTCGGACGACGCGCGCGTGCAGCAAGGCGTCGACCTATTTGGACGTCCACTCTTTGGCCAGGGCAACTTCCCCGTCAACCCCGACCTCCTCAAGCGCATGGCCGAGCGCACGGGCGGCGAGGCGTTTCTCGTCACCGATCGCAAGGGCCTCGAGCAGAGCTTCCACACGATCCTCGACCGGCTCGAAAAGAGCGAGATCGAGGACGCTGGCGCCGTGTACGGTGAGCTCTTCCCCGCCTTCTTGGGGCCCTCGGTGCTGCTCTTGTTGCTCGAGGCCCTGCTCGCTACGACCTGGCTCAGGAGGTGGCCGTGAGCTTTCGAAACGACAGCGTGCTGCTCTTGCTCCTGGCTTTGCCCGTGCTCGCGGCGCTGCTCGTCTACGGCTATCGCAGTCGCAGACGAGCGCTTCAGCGCTTTGGCGATGCGGCCACGCTCGACACGCTGATCGTGGGACGTGCACCGCGCTTACGTGCCACCCGCGGTGTCTTGCTCGTGCTCGGCATCGGCCTCGCCATCGTCGCCTGGGCGGGCCCACAGTACGGATCCCACGAGCGTGTGTTGAAGAAGCGCGGCATCGACGTGGTGATCGCGCTCGACTTCTCGAAGAGCATGCTCGCGAAGGACGTACGGCCGAGTCGCATCGAGCGTGCCAAGGCCGAGCTCACGCGTCTGTTCGCCGAGCTCACCGGCGATCGCGTCGGCGTGGTGGCCTTCGCGGGCGACACCATGGAGTTTCCGATGACCACCGACTACGCCGCGGTGGAGCTGTTTCTGCGCGACCTCGGCCCCTACGACATGCCCGTGGGCGGCACGGCCCTGGGCCGAGCGCTACTTTCGAGTCAGCGTCTGCTCGAGCGCAGCACGCCTCAGAACGAAGCCCAGGCGAACCCGGAAGAGCGGCGCTCGCGCGTCGTGATCCTGATGACCGATGGCGAGGATCACGAGGGCTCTCCGGTGGAGGCGGCCAAGACGCTGGCTGAGGCGGGCATCCGCGTGTTCGTCGTGGGCATCGGTTCGCGTACGGGCGAGCCCATCCCCACCTACGCACCTGACGGTCGCTGGACGGGCTATCTGCGCGACGATTCGGGCGCTCCCGTGCTGAGCGCGCTCACCGATCAGAACGAAAAGCAGCTCGAACAGATCGCGAGCCAAGGCAAGGGTCAGTACTTCCGCGCCCGCGAGGGCACGGTCGGCATCGACGAGATTCAGAAGCTGATGCGCGGGATGAAGCAGGCCGAGAGCCGCGCGCGCAAGGTCTCGATCGCCGAAGACCGCTACGTCCTCGTGCTCTTGCCTGCCCTGCTGCTGCTGTTGATCGAAGCGCTTCTGCCGGAAGGGCTCGCGCCGCGACGACGACGCACGAAGGAGGCACACTCGTGAAGCGCTCGATCGCAACCCTCCCAGGCTTGACGACGCTCTTGGTGGCGAGCCTCCTGCTCACGTGGGGTCCGAGCCGCGCACAGGCTTGGGATCTCTTCCGCTCCCAGAACAGCGACGTGAATCGCGGCAACGAGCACCTGCAGAAGGGGCAGTCGGCAGAAGCGCTCGAGGCCTACGAGACCGCCTCGCGCAAGCTCCCGACCGAGCCGGGCGTGCAGCTCAACCGCGGCCTCGCCCTGATGGCGAGCGAGAACATCGACGACGCGCGCGAGGCGTTTCGTCGCGCCACGGTGGGCAACGCGCCAAAGGACGTGCGCGCCAAGGCCTACCACAACCTGGGCGTCGGCTTTGCACGACAGGCCGAGCAGGCCGCGGGCGCAGATCAGCTCGACGCCGCCAAGGGCTACCTCACCGAAGCCGTCGATGCCTTCAAGAGCTCGCTGCGCGCCGAGCCGCGCAATCGGGACACCGCCTTCAATCTCGAGCTCGCCAGACGGCGCCTCGCCGAAGTCGAGCGCAGGCAGCAGGAGAAGAAGGAGAAAGAGGAGCAGGAAAAGAAGGAGCAGGAAGAGAAAGAGGAGCAGGAGAAGAAGGAAGGGCAGGATCAGCAAGAGCCGCAAGACCAGCAGGATCAGCAAAAGCAAGATCAGCAAAAGCAGGATCAGCAGCAAGATCAGCAAAAGCAGGATCAGCAGAATCAGGCGTCGGACAAGCCCGAGCCCGAGAAGGCCGACGCGCCCAAGGACACAAAGCCCGATGACGAGCGGCCGAGCCAGCCCAAGGACGCAGAGCCGCAGGCGACGGAAGCCCAGCCCGAGCGCCCCCTGCCCGAGCACATGCGAAAGGCTCTCGATGCC
>CAYNOM010000392.1:0-6355 GCA_964398415.1 uncultured Polyangiales bacterium
GCTACGCCAAGCCCTCTAGACTACCAAACGGTAGTCTACTACAAACCAAATGGTAGTCGTGGATGTTCGCACGCACATTCTCAAGGTCGCGACGAGGCGCTTTGCGCGCCAAGGTTTCGACTCGACCTCACTGCAGGAGATAGCCGACGAGGTAGGCGTCAAGAAGCCCTCGCTGTTGCATCATTTTTCGAATAAAAACGAGCTCTTGCGTGCCGTGCTCGACAACCTCTTCGACCACTGGACCGAGCGTCTACCGCGCTTGCTCGAAGCGGTGACGAGTGGCCGCGGGCGGTTCGAGGCGATCACGGCGGAGCTTCTGCGCTTCTTCCGGGAGGATCCCGACCGGGCGCGGCTCTTGGTCCGCGAGCTGATGGACCGCCCCGAGGCCATGCGCGGCCGCATGCAGAAGACGCTCACGCCCTGGATGACGCTGATCGCCGACTACATGAAGAAGAGCCAAGAGGCCGGGCAGGTTCAAAAGGACGTGGATCCGGAGGCTTACATCATCCACATCGTGACGCTGACCGTGAGCGCCATCGCCGCGCTGCCGGTGCTCGGCCACGCCCTGTCGGGAGACAAGGACGAGATCGCCGAGCGGCAGCTGCGTGAGCTGCTTCGCATCGCTCGCATGAGCTTGTTTCGAGGCTAGACTGGAGGCCGCTCAACCCTCCGGAGGGGACTTGGCCGCGACGACGATCGAATGCGAAGACGTTCGCTGGCCGCTCTGCGTGTGCGCCTTCTCGGGCAAACTCGACGACCGTGACTTCGATCGCTACCTGGCATTTCTCGCGCACTGTCACGAGCGCCGTGAGGTCTGGGGCCTCGTCATCGACGCCTGCGCGGTGCGCAGCGTGAGCGCCCAGCAGCGCAGGAGGATGGCCGACTTTCTGAAGACCCACGAGGTGCTCGCGCGACGCTACTGCGCGGGCACGGCCTTCGTGATCGACTCGCCCCTCGCGCGCGGCACCCTCACGGCCATCTTTTGGTTTCAGAGGCAGCCCACGCCCTACATCGTCGTCGCGCAACGCGAGCAAGCCACGAGCTGGCTCGCTCATCAGATCGACGCGTACAAGTCGGGCCGCCCGACGCTTCCGCCGCTTCGGGCCGCGGAGTGACGCGACGGTGCGCGCGGCACTAGGCGGACACGGTGCGCAGGCGGATCTTCTTTGCACCTGGCGGACGCTCGTGAGCGCCACCATCGCGCGGCAAGAGATCAGCGACGAGATCGTAATCGGCGGCGTCGGTGACGAGGGCTTTCCGAATCTCGCCGGCCTGTGCCTCACCATTGGCCAGGTAAACCTTACCATCGATGTCCGGGGCCTGGCCGTGATGGCGCCCCTCGAGCAGAAACTCACTCTCGTCGCTCACGCCCTCGACCAGCACCTCGAGGGTTTGACCCACGAGGCGCCGCAGCTTCTTCTTGCTGATGCCGCGCTGGAGCTGCATCAACTTGCGATGACGCGCCGCGATCGAGCGCTCGTTCACGATCTCGTCCAGCGTGCCCGAGCGCGTGCCCTCCTCGTGAGAGTACTTGAACACGCCCACGCGCTCGAACTCGGCCCACTTCACGAACTCGCACAGCTCGTCGAAGTCTTCCTGGGTCTCCCCAGGGTGGCCGACGATGAAGGCCGTGCGAAAGGTAAGATTGGGGATCTCCTTGCGCATGCGCTCGACGAGCTTTCGCTGCCGATCGGGACCGTGACCACGACGCATGAGCTTGAGCATGCGCTCGCTCGCGTGCTGCAGCGGCATGTCCGCGTAGGGCAAGACCTTCGGATGGTGCGCCATCAGCTCGATCAGCTGCTCGGTAAGCTTCTCGGGATAGAGATAAAACAGCCTGAGCCACTTGAGGTCGCGGATCTCGCCGAGCGCACGCACGAGGTCGGCCAAGTTGCGCCCATCTTCTTTCAGATCGCGCCCGTAGGACACGGTGTCTTGACTGACGAGGTTGATCTCCTTCGTGCCGCCTGCGACGAGGCGCTCGACCTCCGTCACCACGTCTTCGAGGGGGCGGCTGCGCTGGGTGCCGCGCATGGACGGGATGATGCAAAAGCTGCACTTGCGTGAGCAGCCCTCGGCGATCTTCACGTAGGCACTGTGGATCGAAAGCGAGGGCAGGCGCGGATCTGTAACCTTGAACGTGTAGTCGGCCGGATTGCCGACGAGCATGCGCTCGACAGGGTGCTCTCGGGAGGCGTTGAGCACCGTCGACAGCTTGAGCATGTCGCTCGAGCCGAGGAAGTGATCGACCTCGGGCATCTCCTTGGCCAGCTCCTCGGGGTAGCGCTGGGACAAGCAGCCCGCGACCACGAGCTTCTTGCAGCTTCCCGCCTCCCTGAAGCTGCCCATCTCGAGGATGGTATCGATCGACTCTTCCTTGGCGGGCCCGATGAAGCCGCAGGTGTTGACCACGATCACCTCCGCGGCGCTCGGATCGTCGACGATGCGATAACCCTCGCCCGCGCCCACGCCCAGCATGACCTCGGTGTCGACCCGGTTCTTGGGGCAGCCAAGGGACACGAAATGAATGGTTTTTCTGGGCTTTTTGGCAGCGGGCACGGCGGCATAAGGTGCGCGGCCGAAGCCCCAGCGTCAAGCGCGGCCTAAAGCGCGCGGTCCGCTTGAAGAGGGCGCGGCGACGCGTCACCACCCGAGTCCATGCCCATCCACGGACTGACGGTCGACGTCGTGATCCCCGCGCTCAACGAAGAGGCCGCGCTCGGACACGTGCTCCGCGAGATCCCCGAGGGGGTGCGGCAGGTGGTGGTGGCCGACAACGGCTCGACCGACCGCACGGCCGAGGTGGCCCTGGCCCACGGTGCACGCGTGGTGCACGAGCCCCGGCGCGGCTACGGCGCAGCCTGTCTCAAGGCCCTATCGATGCTGAGCGCGGCGCCGCCCGACGTGGTGGTATTTCTCGATGGCGATCACAGCGACCACCCCGCAGAGCTGACGAGCCTGGTCGAGCCCATCGCCACGGGTGAGGCCGAGCTCGTGATCGGCTCACGCACCCTGGGCCAGCTCGAACGCGGCGCCCTGACGCCGCAGCAGCGGGTCGGCAACGCCATCGCCTGCCTCGCCCTACGCGCCGCGTACCGAGTGAGATACACCGACCTCGGGCCCTTTCGCGCCATCCGTTGGTCGGCCCTCAGGAGCCTCGAGATGCGCGACCTCGACTACGGCTGGACCGTCGAGATGCAGATCAAAGCATCAAAACAACACATGAAATACGCCGAAGTCCCGGTCTCCTACCGCGTTCGCATCGGACAGTCGAAGGTGAGCGGCACCCTGCGCGGCACGCTCGGTGCATCACGCAAGATTCTGTGGCTGCTGGCGAGGCACGCGTGGTGATCGCCGTGTTCCTGCGTCCTGCGACGCCGGGCCGCGTGAAGACACGCTTGATCCCCAAGCTGGGCGTCGAGGCGGCCACGGCCTTGTATCGAGCCTTCGCGGGCGACGTCATCGAGCACGCGCGTGCCGTGCAGGGCGCGTCCACGACGCTGTGGGTGGCGGGCCGCGTCGACGACCCCGACCTCGCCTACGCGCCGCCCGCGCTACCCAGGAGCGCCCAGCCCGAGGCCGACCTCGGCACGCGCATGCGCGTCGCCCTGCTGGCCGGGCTCGACGGGGGTGGGCTGAGCCTCGTGGTGGGAAGCGATGTGCCGACCCTGCCAGCCCAGCTGCTCGCAGACGCCTTCAGCGCCCTCGAGCGTCACGACGTCGTCCTCACCCCTAGCGCGGACGGGGGTTACATGGTGATCGCTGCACGCCGCACCCACCCCGCCATGTTCTCGGGGGTGCGCATGTCCACGCGCCACGCCCTCACCGACACCGTGCTCGCCTGCGAGCGAGGCGGCCTCCGCGTGGGCCTGACGGCCCCCTGGTTCGATGTTGACACCCCGACAGACCTCGAGACCCTGTCCGCCCAGCTCGCGCTCGCCCCGGGCATGGCCCCGCGCACGGCCCGGGCGCTCGGCATGCTCGGTGGCTTTTGACCGGCAAAAGCGAAGCCTGTTACCCTCTCACGAGTGAAAGACTCCGAGCTCCGATTTGCCCGCGTGCTCAAGGCCGGCGACGTGGTCTTTCGCGAGGGCGACGACGCCCGCACCATGTTTGTGATCCGTAGAGGCAAGGTGCGGATCACGAAGCGCGTACGGGGCGGCGAAAAGACCTTCGCGGTGCTCGGACCCGGGGAGTTCTTCGGGGAGATGGCGATCCTGAATCAGCAGCCGCGCTCGGCCACCGCCACGGCCACCGAGGAGACGACGCTGCTCGAGGTCGACGCGCGACGCTTCGAGACGATGCTCACGAAGCAGGCCGAGATCGCCGTGCGCATGATCCAGAAGATGGCGCGACGCCTGGAAGCCGCCGACCAAACCATCGCGATCCTGGTCAAACGCGATCCCAAGACGCGCGTGATCCTCGGACTGATGCGCGAGTGCGAGCGCCATGGCTTTCCCGGTCAGGACGAGAGCTCTGTCGTGATCGATCCTGATCTCGACGAGCTTTCGGAAGCGCTCGGCGTGCAGCGCAGCGAGACGGACGAAGTCATCGGCCGCTTGATCCGCGTCGGCGTGGTGCGTCCCGTGGACGACGGCATCGAGGTGGCGAGCCTCGACAAGCTCAACGAGTTTCTGTCGTTTCTCGAAGAGCGCGGCATCGTCAAGGCCTGAGGATTGCGGCTCCCCGCACGCAGCGGCCGAGCGGCGTCGAGCAGGTGCGCGAACCCACGCACGAGCGTGCAAGCTTGCAACGTGAAACAGGACAGCTTGCAGGCCTGCGGGAGGTCGTTGCGCCGATCGCAATTTTTCCTGCGTGGTTTCGTGCACACCGCCTTGGCACGGCTCTAGCATTGCTTCCCAACCACATACGGCAACAGCACAGGGCGGATCCCCCCCCTTTCCGCCCGCCGTTGCCAGGCAGCTCGGCCGTCCCCCCCTTCGTGCGAGCTGCCTTTTTTATGCGCGATCGCGGGTTTTGTGAGGCAGGGAACAGCGGCGCGCTCGTAGACCCTCACGACCGCCAAGGCCTCAGAAGAGGCCTTGCTGGCGCGTCGGGCGAGGCATGCCGAGGTGCTCGTAGGCGCGGTCGGTGGCCACTCGTCCCCGGGCCGTGCGCGCCAGAAAGCCCTGCTGGATCAAGAAGGGCTCGTACACGTCTTCGAGGGTGTCGCGCGGCTCGCTCAGGGCGGCGGCGAGGGTCTCGATGCCGACCGGGCCACCCTTGTAGAACTCGATGATGACGTTGAGGAAGCGGCGGTCCATCTCATCGAGCCCTGCGCGATCGACGTCCAGGCGATCGAGGGCTTCGGTCGCCACCTGAGCATCGAGGGCCCCGTCGGCGAGCACCTGGGCGAAGTCGCGCGCACGACGCAGCAGGCGGTTTGCGATGCGCGGTGTGCCGCGTGCGCGCTTGGCGATCTCGAGGGCCGCATCCTCGTGCACCGGGATCGCGAGCAGCCGCGCACTGCGCGCGACCACCTTGGCGAGCAGCTCGGGCGGGTAGTAGTCGAGCCGGGCCACGTAGCCGAAGCGCGAGAGCAGAGGCGCCGTGAGCAGCCCCGTGCGCGTGGTGGCCGCCACGAGCGTGAAAGGGCGGAGCGGTAGCTGCAGCGTTTGGGCGTAGGGCCCATCCCCCGTGACGACCTCGATGCGAAAATCTTCGATGGCCGTGTAGAGATTTTCTTCGACCACCGGCGAGAGACGATGGATCTCGTCGATGAAGAGCACGTCGCGCTCGCCCAGCTTCGTGACGAGCGAGGCGAGCTGACCCTTGTGCTCGACGGCCGGGCCCGACGCCAGGTGCATCGTGACCCCGAGCTCCTGAGCGAGGATGTTGGCGAGCGTGGTCTTGCCGAGACCCGGCGGACCGCAGAACAGCACGTGATCGAGCGGCTCTCTGCGCTGCAGCGCGGCCTGCACGAACACCTTGAGGTTGTCTTTGATCTTGTCCTGGCCGACGAAATCATCGAAGCGCGAAGGGCGCAGGGTCAGGTCGTAGCGGCGGTCGTCGTCTTTGACGTCGGCTTCGGTCAACGGGTTCTTGCGCGCGGAATCGTTCATCAGGCGAGCACCGAGAGGGCCTCACGGAGTAGCTCTTCCGTGTTCTTGCCGTCTGCTTGGGGTTCGATCTTGGAGATGGCCAGCTCGGCCTCGTTGGGACGATAGCCCATCGACACGAGCGCGCCGTGCACCACGCCGAGCGCACCCGCAAAGGCCTTCTGGGGAGCCGGCCGCAAGGGCACGACCAGCGCACCGCCGTCGCCACCGAAGTGCAGCTTGTCTTTGAGCTCGAGCACCAAGCGCTCGACGATCTTCTTGCCCACGCCGCTCACCCCCTTGAAGCGCGCCTTGTC
>CAYNOM010000393.1:0-6339 GCA_964398415.1 uncultured Polyangiales bacterium
CGTTGAGCAACGACAGCGCGAGCAGCTCCTCGAGGGCGCGGTAGAACGAACGCACCTTGCGATCGAAGTCAGGATCGAGCCCCACCGCATGCTGGAGCAGGATCTTGGTCATACCAGGATCGCCGAGACTCACCTCGATGACCCGCTGCACGTTGTCCCGAAGCTGGATGAGGGGTGGGGCGCTCGGGTCGTCCACGCGGATGCGCACGATGGCCTTGCCGATGCGCTGCAGAAATGAGTCGACCAGCTGGTCGAAGATGCCGCGCTTGTCTTGAAAGTGCAGATAGAAGGTGCCGCGCGCGACCGCTGCCTGGGCGACGATGTCGTCGATCTTGGTCGCGTGGTAGCCCTTTTGCGCGAAGACGTCCCGCGCGTGTCGCAAGAGCTGTTCTCGTCGCTGTTCGCGTTTCATCTCACGGGCTCTCAGGGTCGAGCGTCCGCTGCCGCCACGTCCTTGTCAACCTCGCCCATTCAAAGGGGTGCGATGGCGAGGGGGCGTTTCACCTTCTCCGCGGGTAGAGCGGCGAAGGCGCGCTTGTAGTCGGCAAAGCGCCCGCCGGCGTTGACGGCGTCGAACACCGCGCGCCCCTCTCGCGCGCCGCCCTGGGCGAGGACGTACTCAACCCACCCCCAGCGCGAGCTGATGGCACGTACGTCGACGCGCCCGCGCACACCTTGCCGCAGGCGCTTGAGCCTGTGCTCGACCACGTCGATGCCGGCGAAGGGGAGGCCGTCGAGGGGCGTGTTGCGTTTCGAGACGAAGGGCCCGATGCCCAGCGACAGGGGGATGATCTTCGAGATCTCGATCCCGAACGCGATGAGCTCGTCGATGTCCTCGTCACGCTCGTCGGGCAAACCCACCATCATGTACAGCTTGAGGCGCTTCATGCCGGCTTCGCGCGCGAGCTGAGCCACGCCGTGCAGGTGCTTTTCGCGCGTCTTTCTGTTGATGGTGTCGCGCAGGCGCTGGCTTGCGCCATCGCTCGCCGTGGTGAGGGCGGTGTGTCCGGCCCTGCGCAGCGCCGCGATGAAGCGCTCGTTGAGCCGATCGGGACGCAGCGACGACAGGCTCACTTCGCGTCCCTGGTCGGCAAGGGTCTCGATCAGGTCGCAGATCTTGGGATGGTCGCTCACGGCCGCGCCGACGAGGCCGATGCGTGTGGCGTCGTCGGGGATGTGCGAAAGAATCGTCTCCATCGGCACGATGCGCATGCCGCCGTTCGTCGAGCGCCGCATCACGCAGTAGGCGCAACCTCGCGAGCAGCCGCGCTCAGCCTCGATCAAGAACATGTTGCGCAGCTCGGTGTTCGGGGTGCGAATCACTGCACGCGCCGGCAGGAGCTCGTTTTTGCACTTGGCGCCGAGGGGCATCGCATCGCCGTGCAGCTCGGGCACGAAACAGGACGGGATGCGCTCCGCGAGCGCGCGCAGGCGCTGGGTGTGGTCGTCGATCGAGAACAGGATGTCGAGGGCTTCGTGGATCGTCTCATCGGCCTCGCCCATCAAGATGGCATCGGCAAACGGCGAAAGCGGCAGCGGATTCGAGAAGGTGAGCGGCCCGCCCATCAGGATGAACGGATGGGCTCGGGTGCGCGCCTCACGCAGCGCAGGGATGCCTGAGAGCTCGAGCGAGCTGACCACACCGGCGATCTCGAGCTCGAATGCGACGGACATGCCGACCACGGGAAAGTCGGAGATCGGGCGTTCCGACTCGTAGCTCAGCACGGGCAACCTCCCGCGCCTGTGTTCGTCGAGGTCGTCGGGCAAAAAGGCGCGCTCGGCCGCACGACCACTGTCGCCGTTGATCTCGCGGTACATCGTCTGGAAGCCGAGCGACGACATCCCCACGTGGTATGGGCTCGGATAGAGCAGGGCCACCTTGTCGGGGGCATCCTTGCGGACGGTGCCCACCTCGTCGGCAAGCCGCGCGCGGATGAGCTGTTGGTACGCGCTGAGGCTCATGGAGTGCGCGCAGTATAGAAGGCGCCAGCGGTCACGGCAGCCCGCCGAGGCCCCGAAGTGCTCGCGTTTGACCCGCGATGTGAGTCTGCCTGCAATTTCCGAGGGCTCAATCCACGCCCTGGAACATCCGCTCCACGCGCAGGCCATCGACCGACGCGCAGCCGGCGGCGCCGCCTTCGCTCGACCAGTAGATGCTGAGCACCCGGCCCTTCACTCGGCTGAGCGGGATGGGTCCGAGCGCACGGCTGTCATTCGAGCGATCGCGGTGGTCGCCGAGGACGTAGATGTGACCCTTGGGGACCTTAAGCCGCGGCCGGGTGGTCAGGATAGAGTCGAGGCTGCGGCTGATGCGATAGGTGTGCGTGCCGAGCTTTTCTTCGGTCCATTCGCAGCCGAAGGGGCCCGCATCCTTGCGATCTTTGCAGGCGCCGAGACTGACGTGGGGTACTGCCTCGGCGTTGCGGTAGATGACGCCGTTGCGCAGCTCGATGTCGTCGCCGGGCAGACCGACCACGCGCTTGACGATGTCGACGTTGTCGCGTGGGCTGCGCACGATCACCACATCGCCCGGATTGGGCTCGCCCCAGGTGATCACGGCATCGTGCGTGAAGGGCAAAGACAGGCCGTAGAGAAACTTCGCCACCACGACCCGGTCACCGTTGAGCAGGGTGGGCTCCATCGATGGGCCGTCGATCTCGAAGGCTTCGAACAGCACGATGCGGATGAACAACGCGAGCATGATCGCGCTCGCGATGGTCTTCAGGTTGCCCTGGTCCGAATCCTTACTCATCCGTGTACCTTCGGTCCGAGGGGAAGCTTGTCTGCGATCAGGGCTTCCCGTCGCGCAAGCTCAGCAAGCCGCGTGCGCGCAGGTTCTACTCCAAACAGCTCCTCCGCGAGACCGCAAAAAAGCCGAAAGTGTCGGGCCTCGGATTCCATCAGTCCGCGGTAGAACGCCTTCAGCTCGGGATCGTCGAGGTGCTCCGAGAGGCACTTGAAGCGCTCGCAGGACCGGGCCTCGATCAGCGAGTTGACGAGCAGCCGATCGAGCAGCACGTCGATCTTGGGGCGTTCTGGCTTCGTGGCATTCCAGAGGGCGTTGACGTACTCGTCGGGCTCGGGCCGGTTGAGGCTCGCCTCCCGATCTCGGAGGTGGCCATACACGGCGCGAAAGTGGGCAGTTTCCTCGAGCGCAAGCGCCGTCAGCGGGGGCACGATCTGCGGATGGGTCGTGCCAAAGCGCGCGATCACCGCGAGTGCGCTCTGTGCGGCCTTGAGCTCGCAGTGCGCGTGATCGGACAACAGGCCCGCCAGATCGCGCTGTGCGGCGAGGACCCAGCTGGGGTCGGTCGGAGTGAGCAGGCCGAGCATGCGGTGGGAGGCCAGGGGTACCGCGCGCCGCGGGGGTGGTCAAGCGCTCCCGATACGCGCTTGATACCTTGCCTCGGAGGACCATGGGACGTAGCCGTTCGCGCAATGCGCATTCTGGCCGTGGACACATCCAGCTATGTCGGCACCGTGGCTTTCGTGCACGACGGGGAGCTGCTCGCCGAGTGGTCGGCCTCCGTGCGCGCCACCCACGGTGAGACGCTCTTGCCGCACATGCAACGCGTGCTCGAGCTCGCGCGGGTCACCCTCGCGGACGTGGACGTGTTCGCGGTGGGACTCGGTCCGGGCTCCTTCACCGGCGTGCGGATCGGCGTCGCCACGCTCAAGGGGCTTTCGCTCGCCGAGGGCAAGCCGCTCGTGGGCGTGACGTCGTTGCGCGTGCTCGCGCGGGGCATCGGCGTGGGTCGCGGCCTCAGCGCCCCGGTCGTGGATGCCCACAAGGGGGAGGTCTACTGCGCTGCCTACGCGTTCGGCTCCCAGGGCGAGCTGGAGGAGGTGGTCGCGCCGTTTCATGCCGAGCCCGCGCTGGCCGCGGCGCGCCTGCACCACGCGGCCGACGGACGTGAGCTGTGGCTCGCGGGCAGCGGGCTCGGGCGCTATGGCGAGACGCTCACCGCCCCGCTCGGAGCGAGCTTTCGACGCGCGCCGCGCTTCTGTGATGCACCGCGTGCCGCGTGCTTGGCCGACGAGGCGTGCAGACAGCTGCTCGCCGAGGGGCCCTCGGATCTGGCACGCCTCGAGCCCATGTACCTGAGGCCGAGCGATGCGCGGCTGCCTGCACCGCGTCCGTGAGCCCCATTCGCGACGCGTCTTCAGTCGCGGAAGTTCGTGTACTGCAGATCGATCCCGAAGTCCTTGCTGCGCATGGCCTGGATGGCTTCCTGCAGCTCGTCCTTTTTCTTGCCGCTCACGCGCAGCTGCTCGCCCTGAATCGAGGCTTGCACCTTCAGCTTCTTGTCCTTGAGAAACTGGATGATGTCCTTGGCCTTCTCTTTCGAGATGCCCTGGGTGAGCTTGATCAGCTGGCGAAAAGCACCCTTCGAGCCCGGCTCGGGCTTTTGGGGGTCGAGGGCACGCACTGGCACACCGCGCTTTGCGAACTTCTCGCGCAGCACTCCCAGCACCGCTTCCACGCGGGCTTCGCTGTTGGCGCGCAGCACGATGCCGTCTTCGGTGCGCTCCACGTCCGCGTCGGTGCCGCGGAAATCGAAGCGGGTGGAGACTTCCTTTTGCGTCTGCTGCACGGCGTTGTCGACTTCGTGCATGGGCAACTCGGAGACGACGTCGAATGTGGGCATGAACGACCTCCGTGGATTTCGTCAGGCAGCCTGAACGTCGGCGGCCTGCAGGTACAGATGCTCGAGCAGGCGCGCTGCGCGCTCCCAGCTGTGGTCGATGCGCATCAGCCGCGTGCGCAGCTGCTCGAAGGGCAGCCCGCGATTGAAGGCAGCCACGGCACGCCGCGCGCCCGAGAGCAGGGCTGCGTGTGACCGGTCGTCGTACAACATGCCGCTTCCCGTGGTGAGCTTGGCGTCCACGTCGACGATGGCTTCGGCGCTGAGCGAGCCGCGGCGCGCGACGGGGAGCGTACCGTAGCGCTGCGCCGCCATGGCGAGCACGGGGCGGTCTGCGGCGATCAGCAGCGCGTCGCAGGCCGACACGATGCGGTGCGTGCGCAGCTGGCTGTCTCCGAGGCGCACCTGGAGCCGATGCGGCATGCGCTCGCTGAGCGCGATCAGTTGGTCGATGCACTCGGCGTCCTCGTCGAGCACCTGCACCACGAGCTGGAGGTCGGTGCGAATCAGATCCTGGGAGATGCGCTCGATGCGCTCGGCCCCGATCTCCGTCTCGATGGCCCCGAGCAGCGCGACGTCGGGGTCGATGGCGAGCTTGAGCTCCTTCTGCAACATTGCCTTGTTGCGCGCCTTGCCCGTGAGATCGACCGGCGTGTAGCGGGCGACGAGATGGGCATCGGTGACGGGGTTCCAGATCGAGGCGTCGATGCCCCCTCCCAGCACGCTCAAATCGGCACCTCGGGCCACGAGCGCCTGGGCCACCGCGCCCGCGTCGGCGTTTTGCAGCGCGCGGGTCGGCGAGTTGGTGGTCACGCGACGTGCCCGGGCGATGGCGCAAAGCACCGGGCTCAGCTCCCCGTTCGGCGCGAACAGCCTCTCGAGGCCCAAGCCCTTGGCATCGGCGGTCGTGTAACGAAGCGGCGTGGCCAGGGCGTAGCTGCTGAAGATGGTGGGCAGCTTGCCTTCGAGCGCGACGAGGCAGCAGGCGAGGGCCGCCTCTTCGCCGTGCGCGTGCACCACGTCGTGGCTGTGCTCGCGTGTGAGCAGCGTCGCGCAGGCGCGAGCGAAGATCGTCTGGGCCTCGAGCCCCTGCGTGCGCTCGTCGAACAGATCCATGAAGCTCGCGTGCTCGAACAGGATCCACTCGACACCGCCGGCAGAGCGTCCGTCGAACACGTTGACGGCCTCCATGCGGCCGTGCACTTCGACGAGCAGGGGATCGAGGCGTCTCGCCATGTGCGAGAGCGTCGGATCTGGCTCGTCGGGGTAGGGTGCGACGATGGTCACACGGTGTCCGAGGACGCGAAGCGCCTTGGACATTGCAGAGCAAGCTTCGGCAGGGCCGGACTCGACGTTGAACGGGGTCAGGCTGGGAGTGACGAACAGAATGTCCATGGCCGCGGGAGGATAGCAAAAACCGGCTGCTCCGCGATGACTGCGCGTTGTCGCCCGGCTCGGGGCTGCTACGCCGAGCCCATGCCGACCATCGTCATCTCGGGGGCCTCGGGTTTCGTGGGCCGTGCGCTGAGCGAGCAACTTTCTTCGCGGGGGGCGCGCGTGCTTGCGCTCGTGCGTCCTTCTGCGAGCCAAAAGGACGGAATCCGCTGGGACCCCGAGGCGCAAACCATCGATGCCCACGCGCTCGAAGGCGTCGACGCCGTCGTCCACCTCGCGGGCGAGAGCATCGCGTCCG
>CAYNOM010000394.1:0-6334 GCA_964398415.1 uncultured Polyangiales bacterium
GCGATGCGAGCCGAATCCCCCAAGAGATCTTCGCGTTCGCCCTCGTTCGCGCGTAGACCCACGGCGACGCGCAGGGGCTGGGAGGGAGCGTCGCGCAATGCCTGGCGAACGCTGTGCGAAACGACGGCGGGACGGTGATCTTCAGCGCAGGCCGTCGCGAGCAGGACTGACAAACCGAGTAGGACGCGAGTGGGAAGTGCGAGCATGGGCCGCCTCAGGACACACGACTGCGCGACACGCCAACTTGGCGCGCGAGCTAGAGCCGGTCAGGTTACGGGTGGGGGGGAATGCAGAGAGGTCGGTGCGCTGGCGGATCACGCCAGGCTGCACGCAGGCCTCGCCGCATCGCGTTGTCGCGGTGGGGAGGTCTCTCCGCGGGACGAAAAATGACGCAAGGCAGTCGTTCGCGCCACTGCCAAACTGCGTCGACTCATAAAATCACCCCGCGCGCCTCGTACGCTCCCGAGCACGCCCGAGCCGTCGCGAAACCACTCCTCCCTGGAACACCAACTAGACGGCATTCTCGTTCGCCTGAGGACTGGCGAGTACCATCCGGCGCAGCGAGCGGGGATCAGGGAAGCATCGAGCTGAGCGCGATGCCGACTCTCTCTCCGATGATCAGCTGGGCGGCGGGGTCATAGTGATAGAAGCCGCTCAGGTCGTCGGTCTTGACGAGCCGGGTGTTGGCATCCGCCGCAACGACCGACCGCTGCGCCGCTCGCACTGTCGCTCCGTGGTCCAACGACTGGGCCCACTTGCCAATCTCGACGATGACGACGGGCAGGGTGCTCGCTCCGACTCGCCCTCGCACGTCGGCGATCAGGTTCTCGAGGTTCTGTGCGTATGCATCTGCCGCCGCCTGGTCCATGGAGTCATTCTCACCCTGAAACCAAATGAACCCGCCCCAGCGGCAGGGCGTGCTCACGCAGCTCGCATGCAAGCTCGCCGGGCTCGACGTGATGGCGTCGATGCGACTCTGGAGCTCGCTGTAAAGCGGCCCGACGGTTCCGCCGCTCTGCGCGACCGACTTCGGACTGCGCCAGTCCGTGTAAAGGGTGGTGCCGCCCTTGGCCACCTTGATCAGGGAGGTAGGCGTGTCGCCGTTGGCGTGAAGGTGGTGACCGAGCACGAGCTCCGGGCCGAAGAGACTGCCGCAGTTCGTGGTGAGCCCCGCGATCTCCGTGCTGTTCATCGCGCACATGACGCTCGCGAGCGGCGTCTTGAGGAACATGCCCACGAGGCCTGTGCGCTTTAGTCGAATCAGCTCTGAGCTTTCGAACGTAGCCATCGCGTCGGAGTATCCGTACGAGGCGTAGCCGTCGTTGTTGTTCAGATACCAGTCGGTGAGACGACTCTTCAGGCGCGACTGCGTGGTGGACGAGGAGCCCGACTCGAGCTCGTCGAGGAGCGCATCGAAGAGGCTCGCATCGACGTTGCCCACCATGTTCGACTGCCCGGCCATCAGGTAGACAGACAGGGTCTTGGCCGTTCCGGCGCCGCACGTGTCGCTGCTGTCGGGCATCCCGCAACCACACTGGCCCGGCGAGGTCTTGCTTGCGTCGTCCTTGCAGTCGTCCTTGCAGTCCGGCGTCTCATCCCCGTCGCTGTCGGTGTCCGCGATGCCGCAACCACAATCGCCGGGACCTGTCTTGTCGGGATCGTTGGGGCACAGATCGGGCGTAGCAGTCACGCTCGTGCCGGAAGCATCTGCGTCTACGCCTGCGTCGGCGACGCTGCTCGCTCCCTCATGGCGTGGATCTCCACACGCGAGGAGGACGAGCGGGATGCTGACCAGCTGAATGGCTCGAGGAAGATGCGACATGCTCCCATGGAGTAGATGTCCGGCGCGGGTCACGCCTTCGGGCCTGCGCGTTGTGCGCGATCACGAACGCTGCGCGCGTTGGCAGGGCCCGGCGTGAGTTTTCTCCGCTCGTGCGCTGCCTGCCCAGCGACAAAGGCTCACGCGTGATGGAGGTCAACGCGAAACGTGTGCGTTGCGGCCACGCTTGAGGGATGAGCGGACGGGTGATCACGGCGCCTCGCGGCACGGCGCTTTCCTGCAAGGGCTGGCAACAAGAAGCTGCCCTGCGAATGCTGATGAACAATCTGGATCCGGAGGTGGCCGAGCGGCCCCAGGATCTGGTGGTGTACGGCGGCACGGGCAAAGCCGCGCGCAACTGGGAGTGCTTCGATGCCATCGTGCGCACCCTCAGGCGCCTCGAAAACGACGAGACGTTGCTCGTGCAATCGGGCAAGCCCGTCGGGGTGTTTCGCACCCACGAAGAGGCGCCGCGCGTGCTCATCGCCAACTCGCACCTCGTCCCACGCTGGGGCACGTGGAACGAGTTCCGCAGGCTCGAGTCCATGGGCCTCACGATGTACGGCCAAATGACCGCCGGCTCGTGGATCTACATCGGCAGCCAGGGCATCCTGCAGGGCACCTACGAGACCTTCGCCGCCTGCGCGCGACAGCACTTCGGTGGCAGCCTTGCGGGCCGGCTCGTCGTGACGGGCGGGCTCGGCGGCATGGGTGGTGCACAGCCGCTCGCCGCCACGCTCAACGGCGCCGCATTCTTGGGCGTAGACGTCGATCGCGCGCGGATTCAGAAGCGCCTCGACACGGGCTACATCGATCGCATGGTGACGAGCCTCGATCAGGCGCTCGACATCGTGCTCTCGGC
Source organism: uncultured Polyangiales bacterium (assembly GCA_964398415.1). Lineage (GTDB taxonomy): Bacteria > Myxococcota_A > Polyangia > Polyangiales > DASUME01 > DASUME01. Next base: position 2,682 of record CAYNOM010000394.1, read on the forward strand.
CAAGGCGCACAAGCGCGCCGTGTCGGTGGGGCTCGTCGGCAACATCGCGGAGGTGCTGCCGCAGCTGATCGGACGCAGCATCACGCCCGACGTGCTCACCGATCAAACCTCGGCCCACGATCTCGAAACCGGCTACATTCCCGCAGGCTACTCCCTCGAGGAAGCCTCCAATCGACGCGCAAGGCACCCCGAGGCCTACAAGAGCGACGTGCTCGATTCCATGGTGACCCACGTGCGCGCCATGCTGACGCTCAAGCGTCGCGGCTCCATCACGTTCGACTACGGCAACAACCTGCGCGGTCAGGTGGCAGACCACCGCGGCATGCGCGAGGCCTTCGACATCCCGGGCTTCGTGCCCGAGTACATTCGTCCCCTGTTCTGCAAGGGCTCGGGCCCCTTCCGCTGGGCGGCGCTCTCGGGCGAGGCGAGCGACATCGCGGTCACGGACCAGATGGTGCTCGAGACCTTTCCCCACGACGAAAAGCTGCACACCTGGATCGACGCCGCGCGCTCGCGCGTGAAGTTTCAAGGCCTGCCCGCCCGCATCTGCTGGCTCGCCTACGGGGAGCGTGCCGAGCTCGGCGAGCGCTTCAACTGGCTCGTGAAGCACGGCAAGGTGCAAGCTCCCATCGTGATCGGTCGCGACCACCTCGACGCAGGCTCGGTGGCGAGTCCCAATCGCGAGACCGAGGCCATGAAAGATGGCTCGGACGCCATCGCCGACTGGCCCTTGCTCAACGCCCTCGTCAACACGGCGGCGGGTGCAAGCTGGGTGTCGCTCCACCATGGGGGCGGTGTCGGGATCGGCTACTCGATCCATGCCGGCATGGTGTGCGTCGCCGACGGCACCGACATGGCCTCGCGCAGGCTCTCGCGGGTGCTCACGAGCGATCCCGGGATGGGCGTGATTCGCCACGCCGATGCAGGCTACGATGAGGCGATCGCGGTGGCGCACGAAAAGGGCGTCGACATCCCGATGATCCCGCCCAAGTCATGACGAGCCCAGACATGATCCGCATCGCCTCGCTGCACGACGACCTCGCGCGGCGCCTGGCCTCCCTGCGCGAGAGCCACCCCGCCGTGCACGCCTCGCGCAAGATCGTCGAGCGGGCCCTTTCGGACGGCAAGGCCTACTACGGGATCAACACCGGCTTCGGCGCCCTGGCGAGTAAGCGCATCGAGCCCACGGCGCTCGACAAGCTGCAGCACAACCTGCTCGTGAGCCACGCGGTGGGCCTCGGCGAGCTCGTGCCGCGCGAGATTTGTAAGCTCATGCTCGAGCTCAAGCTGCACAGCCTCTCGCTCGGCTTCTCGGGCATCTCGCCCCCCGTGTTCGCGTTGCTGCTCGCCCTGGCCGACAAAGACCTGATCCCAGCGGTGCCGACCAAGGGCAGCCTGGGTGCTTCGGGAGACTTGGCTCCCCTCGCGCACTTGTCCCTGCCGCTGATCGGCCGCGGCAAGCTCTGGAATCGCGCCGGCACGGACACGATCGACGCCGCCCAGGCGCTCGCAGAAGCGGGCCTGTCGCCCGTGACCCTCGGGCCCAAGGATGGTCTCGCGCTGATCAACGGCACCCAGCTCATGAGCGCCTACGGGGCGCACGTGATGTACCGCGCGCTCAACCTGGTGAAGAACGCGGACATCCTCTCCGCCCTGAGCCTCGAAGCGCTGCGCGGCAGCATCGCCCCCTTCGACGCGCGCGTGCACCAAATCCGCCCCCACAAGGGCCAGGGCGAGGTCGCAGCCAACGTGCGCAAGCTGATGACCGAGAGCCAGATCCTCGACAGCCACAAGGACTGTGGGCGCGTTCAGGATCCCTACTCCCTGCGCTGCGTGCCCCAGGTGCACGGTGCTGCGCGCGATGCGCTCGACTATGCTCGTCAGGTGATCGAGGTCGAAATCAACTCCGTCACCGACAATCCGCTCGTGTTCGACGACGGCAGCATCGTCAGCGGCGGTAACTTCCATGGCGAGCCCCTGGCCTTGGCCATGGACTTTGCCGCGATAGCTCTGGCCGAGCTCGCGAGCATCGCAGAGCGCCGCATCTACCTCCTGCTCACCGGACACGACGGGCTGCCCACGCTGTTGATGAAAGACACGGGGCTCAACTCGGGCTTCATGATTCCGCAATACACGGCCGCGGCGCTCGTCTCGCAGAACAAGGTGTTGTGCCACCCGGCGAGCGTCGACTCGATCCCGAGCTGCCTCGGCCAGGAAGACCACGTGAGCATGGGCAGCATCTCCGCGCTCAAGCTGCTCGAGGTGCTCGAGAACGTCGAGAAGGTGCTCGCCATCGAGGCGCTGAGCGCAGCACAAGCCCTCGACTACCGGCAGCCCCTGTCGCCGGGGCTCGGCGTCGCCGCCGCGCACGCTTGTCTGCGCGAGGCCGTGGCGCACAAGGAGGCCGACGAGTACTTCGGCGACGACATCGAGCGCGCCGTCGACCTGCTCCGCACCGGTGCGCTCGTGGCACGCGCCGAGGCGCGCGTCGGAGGGCTCGCCTGATGCCGGTGCTCGTCAACATCGGCCAGCTCGCTTGCTGCCGCGACGAGGGCAGCCAACGCAACATCCAGCGGATCGACGGCGCCGCGCTGGTTTGGGAAGGCGAGCACATCGTTTGGGTAGGACGCGAGCAGGACCTGAGCCCAGAGCACGCGCGCCTCGAGCGCTGGGACGCAGGCGGCGGCCTCGTGGTGCCTGGGCTCGTCGACTGTCACACGCACCTCGCCTTCGGTGGCTTTCGCGCCGAGGAGTTCGCGCGGCGCATCGCGGGCGAAAGTTACCTCGACATCGCGAGGAAGGGCGGCGGCATCCTGGCGACCGTGCAGGCCACGCGTCAGGCCTCGAAGGGCGAGCTGTTCGACAAGGCGCTGCCTGTGCTGCGCGAGATGGCCACCCTGGGCGTGACGACGATCGAGGCGAAGAGCGGCTACGGCCTGAGCCTCGATGACGAGCTCAAGCTGCTCGAAGTGTACGCGGAGCTCAATCGTGCGCAGCCGATCGAGATCGTCCCGACGCTGCTCGCGGCACACGTGGTGCCGCCCGAGCACAGGGCCTCTCGCTCGACCTACGTGCGGCTGATCGTCGAGGAGATCATCCCCGAGGTCGTGCGCCGAAACCTCGCCAAGTTCTGCGACGTGTTTGTGGAGGAAGGGGCGTTTACGCTCGACGAGGGGCGGACGATTCTCGATGCGGCCAAGCGCCATGGCCTCGGGCTCAAGCTCCACGCAGACCAGCTCAGCGAAGGCGGAGGCGCGCGCCTTGCGGCCGAGCTGTCCGCCGCGAGCGCCGACCACCTCGAGCACGCGAGCGACGACGATCTGAGCGCACTCGCAGAGGCGGGCGTCGTCGGGGTCACGCTGCCGCTCGCCTCGCTCTACACGTTCAGCAGGCCGCTCGATGCGCGGCGCCTGTTGCGCCAGGGCGTGCGCGTGGCCGTCGCCACGGACTACAACCCCGGCTCGGCGCCGAGCTACCAGCTGCCACTCGCCATGCTGCTCGCCTGCACGCTCAACCGCCTGACGCCTGCGGAGGCGCTCAAGGGCGCGACACTGTACGCCGCCCAGGCCATCGGCAAGGAGGGCGAGATAGGCTCACTCGAGGCCAAAAAGCGCGCCGACTTCGCCGTGCTGGACGCGCCCAACGTCGAGCAC
>CAYNOM010000395.1:0-6323 GCA_964398415.1 uncultured Polyangiales bacterium
TTTCGCGAGCGCGGCATCGCGCTCACCTGCATCCATCGACCCGCCTACTACTACGCCATGCACCGCGTCGATTACACGGCGCAGGCAGACATCCGCGGCAAGACGGAGCTCTCGCGCACCATGATTCGCGAGGACAACATGCCGGGCATCATGGAGCCCGACTTCGTGGTCAACTGGGTCGACGTGCGCGACGTGGGCAAGTGGTGTGGCACCTGCTTCGAGTATCCCGAGGTGTTTCGCCACGAAGACTTCTCCATCGCGTCGGCGGCCTTGACGGGTCTAGAGCGCGCACAGCTGGCCGAGCGCAGCAATCGTCACGGCACGACCTTCGCGTACAAGCGCTTTCCGCAGTGGTTGATGCGCAGCATCGGGCTTTTCACCCAGGAGCTCAGCTACCCGATTCAGTACACCGAGTGGTACAACCACCGCACGAACGGTTACGACTTCGCGCGTGAAGAAGATTTAGTCGACCTCGACCGCATCCATCCGCGTTGGACCTTCGAGAAGAAGCTGCGCGAGTGGGGCATCGACGAGATCAAGCCGAAGCGCGCCCGAGAGCCCGCGCTGAGTCCTCGCAAGGCCAAGTAGTTACGCGCCAAGCGAAGGCGCGCCTTATGCCGCTTCTGTCATGACTCCGGAGAGCACCCCGTAGGCCGTGGCCCAGGCGTTCTCGACCTCGGGTGTGAAGCCTTCGCCGAGCCCCTGTTGAAGCGTCCACAGTAGTGCGGCACCGACGGTGGCGTAGTGCCCTGGCTCGACGCCGTAGCTCACGTGTCGCGTGCCGAGCTCACGCACGGTCGGCACGAGGCCAGGCAAATCGTGCAGGCTCGCGACCACGCGTCCCAGCATGGCCATCAGTTTCTTCTTCTGCTCGCTCAGGTCTGCCGGAAACATCGGACGCAACGCAGGATCGAGCTCGAACAAGCGCGCGTAGAACAGGTCTGCGGCGGTGGCGGCGATCTCCGCGACCTTGGCCCAGCTACTTCTGACATGTGCGATTTGCTCAGGTGTCATGTTCATTCTCCTGTTGGGGCGGAGCTCATCCGGGCATGGGAATGCGAATCACGACGCCGCCCATGACGTCGCCGAGCTTGAAGTCGTTGCGCGGGGAATCCTTGTGGCCGTTGTGGCAGTCGACGCAGGCAGGCGCGATCGCCACATCGGCGTAGACGGCGGTGAAATAGCTCGCGTCACCCAGCTTCTCCTGCCCGAAGAAGGGCTTTTTTCCCCCGTGCTCCGCCACGAACTCGAGACCCTTGGCTTCGAGCGCCGTCTTTGGCTCATTCTGCCTGTTGACGGGCCACTTGCTCAAGAGCGCGTAGGTGAAGCCCACCCCTTTTTCGGCTACGGCTTCGCTGCCCATCCGAAACATCTGGGCGGGAAGCGGAAGCTTGCCGTGCTCCGTCTTCCATTGCTCGCTCGCGCCGAATGCGCTGGGCTGTTGTGTCGCAGGGTCGACGATCTGGAGCTTCTGCTCCTTGACCAAGCGATTGACGACCTGCTTCGTGTAGTTCGTACGATCGGCCTCCATCACGGCGTGGAGCATGTTGGCCACCTGCTCAGGGGCGATGCCTTGGGCACTTGGCTCGGCTTTCTGCTGGGATGCGGAGCAACCACCGAGCACGAGCCACAGGGTGACGAGTGTTACTGTCTGGGAAGGCCATGCCCTCGTCGTGCGTCGCCCATCCTGTCTTTGCCCTCTTGTCTTCATTCAATCCTCCGGGGTGGCTCGTGGGGGCTTCGTCATGCTGCTGTGCTCGAGCGCTCGCTGCGTCATGTGCAGGCTCTGCACGCTGCGCGTCGGGCGTCCGAGAAAGTTGCGGCGTACGAGCGCGTCGTCCGCGAGCGCATCGAACGAGAACTGCAGTCCGTGGCAGTCGATGCACACGAGGCGCGCCATCTCGTCGCGCGGCCTCAGGGTGGAGGTTTGTGCGTGCTCCACGTGGGCTTGCCCGCTCGCGTCCTCGACGCTCGGCATGTGGCACGTGGCGCAGGTCACCGCGCGGGCCGCGTCGTCGTGTTGTGCGAGAAGTGTGGCATGCTTGCTCTGCCCATAGGCACGCGAGTGCTCGTCGTCGTGACAGCCAAGACAGCTCTCGACGGACGCGGTCACGCGGTCGAAGTCGTGGGCACCGTGGCAAGACACGCAGCTCACCTCGCGTTGAGCGGCTTCCGGGCGCATCGCCATGCGTGCGAGGGCAGGCCTGAGGGGCGACAGCGCAGCTTGCACACGCATGCCGTGCTTGCCGCGCTCGAAGCCCCGCTGCTGATTCTCGTGACATGCGGCGCAGCGCGTCGCGTCTGGCGCTCGGACGACTCTTCCTTCCGCATCTTCGTGGCAGTCGTTGCACCCCACCTCGCGTGCGTGGTGGGCGCTCTCTGCAAAGCGTTGAGCCTCGCCCGGGCTGAGCACGAGCTCGCCCAAGGCGTCAGGGGCCTCGGCGGCTGGCGCATGCAGCCTCGCGCTCGGCACGAGAGGGGTCGTGCTTGCGTTGGCGCGTAGCTCGGGCTCGTGGAGATGACGCTCGAGGAACTCACTCGTCAGTGCACGGTTGTCGTGGAAGTTGTGACAACCCGTGTCGCCGCAGGTGGTGAACGAGAGACCCTGATGGGATGCACGCTCGCGTCCGATGTCGGCATGACACTCTACACAGTAGTCGGCAGGCAGCGTGAGGCCGATGCGTCCGGTCATCTTCGGCCTGTGCTCCACGTGGCAGGGCGTGCACTCACGCGCGTCGAGCTTTTCGACGAGCTCGGCCATGCGCGGATCCTGAAACTTGGCGCGCGGATGCGAATCGTCCGCCGCCTCGAGGTCTTCGCCGTGACAGGCGATGCAGGCGTCGCGCTTCACGCCCATTCGCGGCGTGTGGCAGAGCTCGCAGCGCTCTTCGATCTGGTGATGGCCCGAGGTTGTCGCACCAGGCAGAAATGCCGTGCGCCTGCCGTCGTCGAGCTGCCTGAGAAAGTAGCCAGCGACGAGCAGGGTTGAGACGAGCCACAGGATCCACTTCATCCGGCGAGCGCTCCTAGAAGTAGTACACGGCCAGGATGTGGAGCCCGATCAACAGCGGAAGGGGCCAACACAGAAACAAGTGCAGGGCCTGAAGCCAGGGTCGCAGCGTCCTCGCATAAAGGGCTGCGGACGAATCGCCGGCTTCGAGGGCCGTGACGACGCCCGCCCCCGATCCGACGAGCGCCGCACCGAGAAAGCAGCATACGAGCGCGAAATTCAGGTTCTGACCGAGCCGCATGCCGGTGTGTGCGAGAAGCGCCATGAGCGCGAGCAGACCGAGGCAGGTATGCAGGGCGCGATAGACGACGAAGGAGCCGCGACGAGCGAACTTGACGCGACGGCGCAGCGACAGCACGAGTCCTAGGAGCGATAACCCCACGATGCCGAAGCCAGTGAGCTGCTTGAGCAATGGATCGCGAAACAGCTGATCGATGGCGTGACCGGCGTCCTGCACGCTCACGGCAAACCGAGGTGCCGGCATGAGCAGACCCGCGAGCGTGATGAACGCCGCGAGCACGGAGCTCACGAGCACCACGTGTGAGGCGCGCGACGCTGGGGGCGCCGCGGTCTCTGCGCCACACAGGCGCGCGAGCAGCGGCTTGCAGGAGCCACACACGCGTCCGGCCCCTGTCGCCGCGCACAGGGCCTCGATGCTGCGCGCGCCCGTCGTGATGGCAGCCTCGAGCTCGCCCTTCGACACGCGCTCGCAGTTGCAGACGAGCGCGCTTTGCGGCCATGCCTCCACCGGCAGATTGCGCCGCGTCGACATGAGCTCGCCGCGCCGTTCGAAGCGCCGCAGCGCCCGCTCGGAGATCACCTCTGCGCGCCCTATCGCGAGCTCGACACGGGCTACCGCAGGCCAGGGGCCCACAGAGACCGCGCCCACGAGCCGTCCCTCGTCGACGCGAAGCGTGCGCAGCGCGTCTTCATCCTCGTAGCTCACGCTGCGCACGTCGGCGGCCGACTTGCCGAGCGCCGTGACTTCCACGTCGAACAGCTTGAGGCGGCACGAGGTGTCGCCACCCGTAAAGGTCGTGGTCTTGCCGTTCAAGCGCTCGGCCAACACGTCGGCCATGGCGTAGCTCGGACCCACCAGGCCGTACTGCTCCATGCGGTGGCAGACGCACTCTCCGATGGCGTAGATGTGGGGGTCGCTGGTCTGAAGCGTGTCGTCCACGACGAAGCCACCCCGGGGACCCACCTCGAGACCTGCGCCGGCCGCGAGCTCGTCACGGGGCCGTACGCCGGCTGCGATCACCACCAGATCGGTGCTCAGGCTGCGCTCCTCGAGCTGCACCGAGAGCGCTGATCCATCATGCTCGATCGCACGCGCCTGGGCCCTGAGCTGCACCTCGATGCCGAGCTCGGCCACGTGGGCAAGCAGCCGTCCGCCATGCTCTGGCCCCAGCTGGCGCGGCATGAGATGGGACGCCGACTCCACGATCAGCGTATGCAGGCCGAGCCCGTGAAGCGCGCGAGCTGCTTCGAGTCCCAACAATCCGCCGCCGAGCACGATCGCGCGTCGCTTGTCGCGGGCAGCCGCGTCGATCGAGGCGACGTCCTGCAGGGTGCGGTACACGAAGACGTTGGGCAGCGCGACGCCCGGTATCTTGGGCACGAAGGGGCGAGAGCCCGTGACGAGCACGAGCTTCTGATAGTGAAGCACCTCGCCATCGCTCAGGACGAGCTTGCGCAGCCCTGCGTCGATGACGGAGACGCCGCGACCGAGGCGCAGTGTGATGCCATGCGCAGCGTAGTGCTCGGGCGTGGCGAGGGAGAGCTGCTCCGCATCGCGATGCGCAAACCACGCCGTGAGGTGGACGCGGTCGTAGGCAGCCTGGGGCTCTTCGCCCACGACACAGATGCGATGACGTGCCGCGAAGCCGGAGCTCATCAGCCGCTCGCACAGCCGGTGGCTCGCCATCCCGTGACCGACGACGACCAGATCGAAGGCGCTGCTGCGAGAGTCCGACACGAGGGACGGTCAGTGCAGCGGCCGTGCCATGTTTCGGGGCGGTGACGAGCACCGAGAAACATGCGCCTTTTTCAGTGGGCGTCGGAGCCTCGCGTCGAAGCGATCCGACAAACTCGTCGCTTCGACTACGAAAGCTGTCGAGCCCTCGTGCTCACTCGCCCGCGCGAGCGTGACAACCGAAGCAGCCGAAGCCCATGGGGTTGTCGGCGGAGCGGGGCTCGCGGCCCAAGAGCTCGGCCATGGCGGGAACCACCTCTTCGGCCATGAACTTCGCTGCGCCGGCGATCTTGGGGTCGTCGCTCTCGGTGAGTGGGAACTCTGATACGTCGAGGGGTGCGACGCCGTTCGGCATCGTGAAGCCGACCTCGCTCGCGTCTTCGCCGTGGCAGGTGCCGCAGCTCAGCTCTGCGTAGGCGGGATCGACCTTCGAGAACAGGGCGCGCATCTCGGGCACCACGACCTCGCGCATGAACTCGAAGCGCTGTCCCTCGTCCATCTCGTCCCACGGACCCGGCTGCACGTACTCGGGCGCGGTCGCCGGGTCGGATGTGTCGTCGGTCGCCACGGCACCCGCAGGCCCTTCCTCTTCACCACCGCACGCGGTCATCAGCACGAACAAGCAAGCCAAACCAACTCCACGCTTCATCACGCTCAACCTCCAGGCATTCGTCAGAACGTCGCTTGGTCGCGAGGCTGGGTGACGCGTTTCGCGAACGCGTGCGCTTCCTCAAGCGCAGTAGTGTGGCTCGTTCGATCACACGTCGTGCGCGTCACGCAGGCTCCGTTGCATCGCTCCGCGCCTGACATCGGATCGCCATCTACGCCGGTTAGATGAGCGCGCACAGTCCACGTCGCCTCGCGCAACTGCGCGCGGCCTAGGCCGATAGGTTCCCATGCGCCCAAGCTCTCTCCTGTGTGTGCTGATGATGGCGGGTTGCGCGCCATTCGAACACGACGTCTCGCAAGCCACGTTTGCGCTCGACGCCCATGCAGACGGCACGTTGAGTGCGGTCGCGGCGGGCCTCGATGACGACGAACCCGCGCGCGCCGGCGCCGTTCGCATCCACGACATCCAGGGCACGGCCCATCGCTCACCGCTCGTCGGACGAGAGGTGACACGGGTGGAGGGCATCGTGACCGCCCTGGGTGAGCGAGGGTTCTGGTTCGAAGATCCCCTGCCCGATGCTGATCCGGCGACGTCTGAAGGCCTGTTCGTCTTCACCTCGAGCCGCCCTACGGTCGACGTCGGCGACCGCGTGCTCGCGAGTGGTCGCGTGACTGAGTTTCGGCCGGCCTGCTCGAGCTGTGCGTCGACCACGAGCGCCTACGATAACC
>CAYNOM010000396.1:0-6292 GCA_964398415.1 uncultured Polyangiales bacterium
TACCTGACGCGTGCCTTCTCGCTCGTGGGCGCCGCGAGCTTGGCGACCGCCCACTGCTCGCCTTCCGCTCGCGTGCCAACCACCGTGTGCTCGCAGGGCATCTCCTGCAGCCAGAGAATCGCCGTCAGCACACCGCGGACCAGCAGGTTGTCGATGACGAAAACCATGCCGAGCATGTTGGTCTGAACCTGCTCCAAATTTCGGGTCAACCACTCCGCCTGCAGCCTGCGCTGCGCGGCCGACACCGGACTCGTTGCCCTGAGCGTATCGACCACCACCACGGTGCGCTGGGCACATGCCACGCAACGTTCGAGGTGGCGATCCATCCCGACTAAGTAATCTCGAAACTGCTCGTCGCTCGCGACACCCTCGAACTCGACGATCAACAGCGGAAAGCGGACAGCGTTCATGGCGATCCTACCGGCCGCGTCCCTCGCAGTTCCCATGACCCATTGTTGCCAGCAAGCGGTCTCCAAGGAAATGTGGGCCGTCGGCGCCATGGCGCACCCATCGGCGGGTGGGCCATCGCGGCGGGTACCAGCGGCCTCCGGACGCGCCCAGCCATCCGGTAGCACGTCTATCCTCGCGGCCGCTCACGGAAAGCGGTAGCGTGAACGTGTTATGGGAACGGGAGAGGGACAGCAGGCGGCACGGGGAGAGAGCAGGTTGCCTCAGGGCTACACGCTCCTGTCGGAGGTGTGGGAAGGTCCGTACCTGTCGCGATATCAGGCGCGCCGCGAGGAGGACTCGCGGGTCGTGCTGGTGCAGACCTTCGTCGCATCCACGCCCGAGATGCGAGCCCACGTGGAGCATGCGGTGCAGGTGCTCAGGCGCCTGCACGTCGAAGGGCTGCTGCAGGTGGTGGACGTGGTGCAAGCGGGCGAGCGGATGGCGCTGGTGCTCGAGTGGCCGCGAGGCGAGCCGCTGTCCGCGATCATTCGTAGCGCAAGGCTCTCGCTCGCAGACGTGCTCGACGTGGCCGCTGCGCTGATGGCACGCGTCGCCGAGCTACACGCGCAGGGCACGATTCATCGACAGCTCACGCCCTCCAACATCTGGCTCACGCTCGAGCCGCTCCACCTCGAGCTCGCTCCTCCGGCCATCACGCCCGTGCTCGAAGGGATGCTCGCTCGTCTCTACGACCCCATCGTGCTGGAGGGCACCCTTCCCTACGTGGCACCCGAGCAGACCGGCCGCACGGCGCAGACCGTCGACACGCGCAGCGACCTCTACGGGGTGGGAGCGCTGCTCTACGAGCTCTGTACCGGTCGTCCTCCCTTCATGAGCTCGGACCCACTCGAGCTCATCCACGCCCACCTGGCACGCACTCCGGAGTCTGCTCGCACGGTTTCTCCCAGCGTTCCGCTCGCGCTCTCGAACTGCATCGACAAGCTGCTCCAAAAGTCTCCCGACCGCCGCTATCGCACCGCGCGTGGCGCGTGGATCGACCTCGTGCGCATTCGCGAGGCCCACAATCGCGGACTGCCGCTCGAGGCCTCGTGGAAGCTCGGCGAGCAGGACCGCGACGAGATGGTTCGGCTGCCACACGGGCTCTATGGGCGCGAGGGCGAGCGCAGTCGCTTGATGTCCGCCTTCGAGCAGGTGTGCAACGAGTCGCGCGCGAGTGTCGCGCTGCTGCAAGGCGACGCCGGCACCGGCAAGACCTCTCTGGCCGAGGATTTGCGAGAGAGCGTCGCCGTGCGACGCGGTTACCTGCTCTACGGCAAGTTCGAAGAGCGTAAGCGAGACGTGCCCTACAGCGCGTTCGTCGATGTGCTGTCACAGCTCGCGCGCACGCTCCTTTCCGAGAGCGAAGAGCGCATCTCGCGTTGGCGGGCGCGCCTCACGACCGAGCTGGGCGTAGAGGGGCGCCTGCTCGTAGGCCTCGTGCCTGCGCTCGCGCCGCTCTTGTCCGTGGAGCCCCACGCGGTGCGAGCGGCGAAGGGCGCAGAGTCGCAGCAGTACTTTCTGCGCAGCCTCGAGCGCGTGTTGTGGACCCTGGCTTCTCCCGCCCACCCGGTGGTGCTGGTCATCGACGACGTGCAATGGGCGGACATCGACAGCCTTTCACTGCTTTCGCGTTTTTGTCGGCATCGCGAGTCGGTGCCGCTTCTGTCCGTGCTGCTCAGCCGCAAAGAGGTGACGTCCGGGCCGCGTGAGCTCTTTCAGACCCTGCGCGAGGGCCCTTCGCTGCTCTGCGAGGTCGAGCTCGGCCCGCTTTCGCCCCACGAGGTGCAGCGCTTCGTTGCCGATTGCTTCGAACGACGCAGCGAAGACGTCGTTGAGCTCTCGCGCTCGGTGCAAGACAGGACGCTCGGCAATCCCTTTTACATGCGCGCCCTGCTCGAAGACCTGGTGCGCAGGGATGCCGCGATCGATCTGCCCAACCTGCGCAGTGTGCTGTCGTTGCAGGCCCAGCCCGTGGGCGAGCTGTTGCTCAAGCCACTGCGTGCGCTCGCGCCAGAGACGCAGAGCATCGTGGCCGATGCGGCGGCGCTCGGAAGCACGTTCGACGCGGTGACGTTGTCGGTCGTGTCGGGCCTCTCGCTCGCGCGTCTGCTCGAGCTCTTGGCGCCCGCTTTTGCCGCATCCATTCTGGTGCAGAGCGAAGGCAAGCTCGGCTTTGCTCACGATCGCACCCAGGAGCTCGTGTACGCGTCGTTGCCCGAGGCGGCCCGCAAGGAGGTGCACCTACGCGCGGCCAGAAGGCTGCGAGACGCGGCCCAAGCCAAGCAGACCTGGCAGTTCGAGATCGCCGACCACTTCAATCTCGCCCGCTCGCTGCTCCGAGACCCGAAAGATCTCCTGGAGCTTTCGCGGGCCAACCTACTCGCGGGCCAAAAGGCACGCGCAGGCTTCGCTCTCTCGTCGGCGCTGCGCTACTTTCGTGCAGGCATCGCGGCGCTCGATCCGAGTGCCTGGGACGACGAGCACGCGCTGATGTGGGCGCTCGAGCTAGGTGCGCTCGAGTGCGAGCAGTACTGCGGCGAGCACAAGGCAGGGGACGCTCGCTTCGAGGCGCTCCTCGCGCGCACGGCCACACCCGCCGAGCTTGCGCAGCTGTTTGGGCTCCAAGTGCACATGTTGCTCAATCGCGCAGAGTGGACTCGCGGCGTCGAGCTCGGACTCGACGGACTGCGACGCCTCGGGCTGGTCTTCCCCGATCGACCTTCCGAAACAGACGCAGAGCAGGCGCTTCTGCGCGTGAGACGCGCGCTCTCGACCATCGGAGAGTCCGAGCTGCTCGCGCTCCCTTTGTGCAACGAGCCGCGCGCCGCGGCCACGATTGATCTTTCGGGCAGCCTGCTCAACTCCTGTTACGTGTGCCGTCCCGACCTGTTCCCCCTGCTCGCTTCGCACATGATGGAGATGACGCTGCTCCACGGACTCTCGGAGCACTCGCCCGAGGGCATCGTGTGGCTCGGCATCGCGTATGTCAGGACGCCGGGCCATGAGCGCGAGGCTCTCGCGCTCGCCGAGCTGGCGCCCAAGCTGATCGAGCGGCGAGGCCTAGGGCGCAGCGCCGCCTGTCGTGTGCTGATGATGCTAGGCGCGTTTCTCACGCACTGGACGCGGCCGTTGAGCGAGAGCCTTTCGTACCAACGGAGGGCGTACGACGCAGGGCTCGAGGTCTCGGATTTTCTGTGGGCGGGCTACTGCCTCGGGGGCGAGGTCGCCGTGCTTGCGGCGATGGGGCAGTCTCTACCTGCGCTGCTCGACGTCGCCGAAACCAACCTGCGCACCCTGATGCGGATGCAGAACTCGACCTGGGTGATGGTGGAGGCCATCGCGCGCTTTGCACGCACACTGATGGGCCTCTCCCCCAACGCCACGAGTCTCGGCGACAGCGAGCTCGAGGAGCGACGCTTTCTCGAGCAGCTCGAGGCGCAGCAGTACCTGCACGCCGTGCAAGTCCACTGCATGCACAAGATGATCCTGTTGTACTTGGTCGGCGATACGCGCACGGCACTCGAGTGGGCCCGAAGGTCGGCGGGCGCGCGGGCGGGTGCCGTCGGCTGTCCTTCGCTCGTCGACCTCAACGTGCACGCATCGCTTCTGCTGGTGCGCGCGCTCTCGGAGCTCAGGCAAACCGGCGCTGAGAGCGAGCGAGAGGAACAGCTGCTGCGCGCCGAGCTCGACGTCTATCAGCACGAGCTCAGTGGTTGGTGCGACGTCTGCCCCGAGAACTTCGCTCACCTGCGATCCCTCGTCGCAGCCGAAGTCTCCAGCCTGGAGGGTCGCGCGCTCGAGGCCGCAGGCCACTACGAGGCGGCCATCGCCGGCGCGCGCCGCACCGGCAGTCTTCACTACGAGGCGCTCGCCCACGAGCTCGCTTCACGCGCGTGGGAGCCTCGGAGCACCGAGCACGCGCGCCTCTTCATGCGCGAAGCCCATCGCTTGTGGGGACGCTACGGCGCGCGACAGCGGACACAGGCGCTCGAGCAACAGTGGCCACAGCTCGTCGTGGCCGCAAGCGCAGCGCCTTCTTCGGCCTCCGAGATCGACCTCGTGGCGGCGCTCAAGGTGGCGCGCGCCATCAGCGAGGAGGTGCGGCTCGAGGGCGTAGTGCACCGTCTATTGGCCGCCGCAGTGGAGCACGCCGGCGCTGAGAGGGGTGTCTTGTTCGTCGAGCAGGCGGGAGAGCCTCTGCTCCAGGCGGAGTGGTCGGTCCCGGGGGAAGGCGTGTTTCACCAGGAGCCGCTCGGAGAGAGCGCCTTCGAGGGTCACGTGCCGGTCACGGTCGTGCGCAAGGCACTTCGCTCTGCGCAGCCCATCACGCTGGCGGATGCGCTCTACTCGAGCGAGTTCGGGCACGACCCTTACGTGCAGAGCACGCGTGTCCGTTCGGTGCTCTGCGTGCCCGTTCCGAGTGAGCGTCGCCCCGCGCTGCTCTACCTCGAAAATAGCCTCGCGCCGCACGTTTTCACGCCACAGCGCGTCGAGCTCTTGCGACACATCTGCGCGCATGCGGCCATCGCCCTCGAAAACGCACGGCTGTACGAGGCATTGCGCGAGAGTGAGGAGCGCCGCCTCTTGGTGTTTCGAGAGGCCGTCGATGCCATCTTGCTGGTGGATGCAGTCCATGGTCGCGTGCTCGACTTCAACGAGGCCGCCGTGCGCATCCTGTCCCGCACGCGTGAGGAGATCGCGGCCTCCACGCTCTCCGGCCTCACCGGCTTGGGGCCGGAGCAGGTCCGCGCTGCGATGTCGCGCGCAGAGGGCAGCGGCCAGTCTGCCTTCGACGCGCGCTTCGATACGGGCCGTGGCGACCCGCTCAGCGTGCAGATCAGCGCGCGCACGACGGCCATGCGAGGGCAGCCCGTCTTGGTGTGCGTGCTGCGCGACGTCACGGAGCAGAAGGTGCTCGAGCAAAAGCTCGTGCAGGCTCAGAAGCTCGAGGTCGTGGGAAGGCTCGCCGCCGGTGTGGCCCACGACTTCAACAATGTGCTCACGTGCATCCTTGGCAACGTGGAGCTCTTGCAGATGACCGAAGGCCCAAATCCGCGGCTGTCCGACATCGGGCACGCGGCCGAGCGCGCTGCAGCCGTCACACGGCAGTTGCTCGCGCTTCATCGCCGTGAGTCGGGCGAGCCGCGCGCCACGCGCATCGAGCGGGTGATTCAAGAGATGGGCCGCATGCTGCACTGGCTCATCCGCGAGGATATTCAGCTGGTCACGGCGGTGGCACCCGACGTCGACTGCGTGCTCGCTACGCCGGCGCAGCTCGAGCAGATCCTGCTCAACTTGGTGGTCAACGCGCGCGATGCCATGCCGCGGGGTGGCACCTTGCGCATCGAGGTCGACCAGGTCCGCGCGGCCAACGACGGGCCCGCCCATGTGCGCCTCACGGTCAAAGACACCGGCTCAGGCATGGACGAGGCCGTTCGCAGGCGCATCTTCGAGCCCTTCTTCACCACCAAGGCCATCGGCAAGGGGAGCGGCCTGGGACTGTCCACCGTGCTCGACACCGTGAAGGCCATGCAGGGTCGGATCGAGGTGGAGACCGAGGTCGGCCGAGGTACTTCCTTTCACGTCTTTTTGCCGGTCGCCACCGTCCCCGAGTCGACGCGCCCTGCGCGCGCGCTCCCACCGGTGGGGGGCCGCGAGACGGTGCTCGTGGTCGAAGACGAGACCCCGGTGCGCGAGTTCGTGTGCCGCGCGCTCGAAACCGCCGGCTACCACGTGCTCGAGGCGAGCACTCCAGACGAGGCGCTTTCTCTGTGTGACGACCGCGTCAGCCTCTTGGTGTCGGACATGATCATGCCGGGTCTCTCCGGCGCCGAGCTCGCGG
>CAYNOM010000397.1:0-6282 GCA_964398415.1 uncultured Polyangiales bacterium
CCTGCGTGGGCGCGTTTTTCTGGCGCGCGTGCGCCGCTTTCTCACGCGCAAGGCTCGCCCTCGGCACGTGCCGGTGCGCGCGGCCGCCCGCTTCGCGCTGATGCCGCGTCTGTCGGCGGTGTCCGTCCAGCTGCTCGGCTCCATCGCACGAGCCCACGCGGGCGTGCTCGAGGATCTGCGCCGACACGCAGCGGACGAGCTGTCTCTCTCGGCGACGGTCGAGGCGGCCAGCGAGCGCCTCGAGGCTCTCGAAGAGTCCTTCCGAAGTGATGTCGATGTGGCCATTGCGCAAGGAGTCGACGATCTCATCGCGATTCTGCGCATCATCGACACCCCCCAGCTTCCGCTGTCGGCGCTGCGCTACTCGAAGGTGGAGCCCGAGACGCGTGGCTACATCGAGACCTTGAGTAAGGTGCCGGAGGCGTGGGCCAAGGTGCTGGCGCGCGCGGATGACGCGCTGCTTTTGACGACCGCGGTCGCGCGCGTCGAGTCGGGTGTCGAGCGGGCACTCGCCGAAGAGGTGCTCCTGCCCCTGGCCGATGCCGCGGAGGCTCTGGGGCCTGGTGCCGCGGCGGCGCGTAAGCTCCTCGAGCGCGGTCTCGAGATCTCGCGCGGACAGATCCTCGAACGCGAGGTGCTGCGCAAGCTTGCGCACGAGCTTGCGGCAGCCCGGGCCCAGCGCGACGAGGAGTCGCTCACGCGCGAGACGTTTCGTGCGGCCGCGGCGCTGCACGCGACCTCGGTCGAGCTGCGTCAGCTCGTGGAGACCATGCCCGAGGAGCTCGAGGTGCCGCTCGCGCGCACGCCGGTGTTTCGCGCTGCCGAGCCTTCGGAGGTGTCGCTGCGCGAGGTGTCCCTGCGCGCCGAGGCGCGCCGCGAGCTGGTGCTCGATTTCATTCCCATCGTGGATGCGGAGGGACAGAAGGCCGCTGGGGCCGTTCAGGATTTCGACGCGCACATCGGTGACGCCCTCGAGATCGCGCGCAACGCCGTCGAGCTCGCGCTCGAGCAGGAAGCGTCGCTCGATCAGCGCGGGCTCGAGGAGGGCATGACGCGCGCGCTCGCCCACCTCGACCGCGGTGCGTCGGAGACGCGTGCCACCTTGGTTTCTGCCCACGACGCGATCCAGACGGCCCTCGAGGAGGCGCTCGTGCACCTGCGCTCGCTCGGGGGAGCTGTGGCGCGGGCCGTGACGGGCAAGGGAGCACCGACCGGCTTCGCGCCCGAGCTGCAGCGCTTCTTGCGCGCATTGTCCCAGCGACGAGCTGCCCTGCAGCGGCGTCTCACTACGCTGTTGTCGCGTCTCGGTCTGCTCGACCTGTTGCGGCTCGAATCCTCGCGCGTAACCGACGCCCGAGGCATGCGCGAGGTCGTACGTCGGCTGTGCTCGGCGGGGGACGCGCCGGCGAGCTACGCGCGCATGTTCCGGGTCGCGCCCCTGCGTGACCGACGCCTCGCCGTGGCTCACCGCGAGGTGATCACCACGGTGCTCGCCAGCGAGCGCGATTGGCTCGGCGGCGCACCTGGCACGGTATTGGTCGAAGCCGCTCCAGGGGCGGGAAAGACTTCGCTCCTCAATCTCTGCCAGACCGAGCTCAGCGCGCCGCGGGTCGTACGTCCCGAGCCGACCCGCACGCGCCGCGAGATCGGTGTGGTGCGCGCGCTCGCCTACGAGCTCGGCTGTCGTGCATCGCGCAAGGAAGTCATCGCCAGCTTGTCCTCGCATCGCACGGTCGTGCTGCTCGATGATCTCGAACACTGGTTCTCTCCGGGCGCTGAAGGCGTCCGCGAGCTGCGGCTCTTCTTGGATCTCGTGGCGCGAACGCGCGGGAGCGCAGCCTGGATCGTCACGGCCTCGAGTCAGTTTTTGGATGCCTGGAAAGAGGTGGTCGACGTGCGCGCCATGTTCTCCTCCGTCATCGACTTGCCCCCCCTCGATGTCACGACGCTGCGCCGCGTCGTCGAGGCGCGTCATGCACCGAGCGGCCTTCAGCTCATGTACCGTCACGGTCCCATGCGGCGGCTGCTCGGTCGCGTCGGAGATCACGACGCTCAGGTGTCGTTCGCCGTGCTCTGGGCGCTGTCGGGCGGCAACTTGTCTACGGCTCTTTCGGCCTGGCCACGCTGTCTGGAGTTCGGCGAGAAGCACGCGTTCGTGATGCCCGAGCGCCTGCTCCAGGACCGCCTGCGGCTGCTCGACGGTCTCGGCGTCGAGGCCCTCGCGACCCTGATCTTGATCCTGCGCCACGGGCCCCTGTCGCTGCCCGGCATCGCCGAGGCGCTCGAGGTGACGCGAGCCGAGGCAGAGCGACACGTGGTCGCGCTCGAAAGCTCAGGGCTGCTCACCCAGATCGATGGGGGCGTGCTCGGCGTGGCCACCGAGCTCAAGGGGTTGCTCATGGAGCAGTTGCCACGAGGGAGCGTGTGAGGGCGACATGAACGACGCCTTACCCATGCGCGAGCTCGCGCACACGCTTTCGGATGAGCTGGCCCGCGAGGCCCACGCCCTGTTCCAGCACAGTCGCATCTCGACCGCGCTGTGGCTGTTCGGCGCCATGCTGGTGTTGTGGGCGATAGGCGCCGGGCTGCGCGCCTTGTCGAGCTTCAGCGCCCGGGTGGGGCTCGACCGCCGCCGCCGTGTGGCCCGCGCCGCGCGCACGTTGCAGCTCGCCGTCGCGCTGCTCGCCGCGGCCGAGCTCCTGAGCTCTGCGGCGCAGATCGCACCGATCTGGGTGGCCTCGCTCGTGGTCTTCGTGCTCGCCCCGATCGTGCTGCTCTCCTCGGGCGCGCTCCACGATCTGCTGGGCGGCGCGGTGGCGCAGCTGCGGCTGCATCTGTCGGAGGGCGAGTACATCGACGTCGCGGGGCAGCGCGGCATGGTGACGCGCGTGGGATTCACCTATCTCGAGCTGCGCGACGACGTCGGGCGCATGCACCGCATTCCAAACCGGGCGCTCTCCTCGGCCACGGTCGAGTTTGCCGAAGAGAGACGCGCCGTGCCGGTCGACGTCACCCTGGTCACGAGCCGTGCGCTCACGTTCGAGGAAGCAGAGCGTTTGGGCGACGGAGCGGCGACGAGCCCCTATCGCATGCGTGGAACACAGGTGCGCGTGGAGCGCTTGTCGCCCGAGCGGGTGCGGGTGCAGTTCTGTGTTTGGTCGCAGGCGGCCGTGGCCCCGGCGCGCCGGCGCGCCGAGCGCGTGCTTGCCCAGCTGCTCACCGCTCACCACGACTGACCCGGAGAGCGGGCAGTCGTTCGGTGTTCTAAATCACTCAACTGTGTAATGTGTCAAGTGCCGCTTGACGCTTTACGCGGCTCCGGTAGTCTGTGCGACATGCGATCCCCCGCCGCACGAGCCAAGCGCCCCGTCACGCGCATCGACATCACCGCCAGCCTCCTGGCCAAGGTCCTGCCCCGTCCCCTCACTCCCCACATCGACCAGGCGCGCCGCGACGCGCACGCGGTGCTCGATGGCTTCTTCGGGGAGCGCGAGCTCAGCTATCGCTCCGAAGAGCACCCCGCGCGCGAGCCCCAGCGCCTCGACCAGATCGATCCCGTCGAGCTGTCCCTGCCGCGCGGGCTGCGCAAGGGCTACGCGAGCCTGAAGCGTGACGTCCACGTGGTGGTGCGCGGCTTTGCGGGCGAGCACCCCCCGCCCCTGATTGCGCGCCGCACCAAGGCCCCGTCCACGAACGTGCGGCGTCGACTCGACACCGCCCAGTCGAGCGCGAGCCACAGGATGCGCATCGAGGCCGTGATTCGCGAGACCGCCGACGCCATCACGCTGCAGCTCAGGGACGTGTCCGGCGCCCCGCACACCTTCGAGCCAGGGCAGTTTCTGTCACTTCGCGTCGACCTCGGCGGCGAGACGCTGTGGCGTGCCTACTCGCTCAGCACCGACCCCGCCTCGGGGGTGTTGGCGGTCACGATCAAACGCGTCGAAGGTGGTAGGGTCTCCAACCACTTGAACGACCATGCCCAGGTGGGGCAGGTGCTCGAGGTGCGCGGTCCGAGCGGTCGCTTCACCCTCGCACCAAGTGCAGAGGCGCGTCACCTCGTGCTCTTGGGCGGAGGCAGCGGCATCACGCCGCTCATGAGCCACGCTCGTCACTGGCTCGCGTGCGAACCGCACACGCGCGTCACGCTGATCTACGGCAATCGCCGCATCGAAGACATCGTGTTCCGTGAGGCGCTCTCAGAGCTCGTTCGTGACTATGGCGGGCGTCTCGTGGTGCGCCACGTGCTCAGCGAGCCTGTCGCGGGCTTCGAGGCCGGCGAGGGCATACTCGACCAAGCGACCTGTGAGCGAGAGCTCGCCTTCGTCGGCGCGCGCGACGACGGGCGTACCGAGTACTTGCTCTGTGGCCCGGAGCCCATGATGAACGCCGCCCACGCGGCCCTCGTCGCGCGCGGTGTGGCGGAGGAGCGCATCCACGAGGAGCGCTTCAGCGGTCCGGCACCATCGGGTGGCCTCAGGCTCACGTACACCGAGCAGCTCGTGTCGTTTCGCATCAAGGACAAGCAAGCCGACGTGAAGGTGCGACCGGGCCAGACCCTGCTCGACGCCGCCACCGAAGCCAACTTGCCGCTCGATTTCTCCTGCACGATGGGCGGTTGCGGCGCCTGCATGGCGCACCTCGTCGACGGCTCGGTGCACATGGAAGAGCCGAACTGCCTTTCGGCCGCGGAGCGCAGCCAAGGTAAGATCCTCACCTGCGTCGCGCGTCCCACGGGCCCCTGTCGCGTGGAGAAGGCGTGATGCTGGGCGCGGCCACAGAGCCTTCGCCTCGCGCGGAGGGTTCGGACACCCATCCCTATCGCATGAAAGATCTGTGCGAGCGGACGGGCATGCCGCGCCAAGCCATCCACTTCTACATCCAGCAGGGCCTCGTGCCCCAGGGCCTCAAGACCGGCCGCAACATGGCCTACTACGGAGAAGAGCACGTCCAGCGCGTGCTTCTGATCCGTAAGCTCCAGCACGAGCGCTTTCTGCCGCTCAAGGCGATCAAGGCCCTGCTCGACGAGCGGGAGGGCAGCTTCGATGCGAGCCAGCGCGCGTTTCTCGACGAGGTGCGCGCACGCCTCGGTGGCGGCCTGTTTGGCGCGAGCACCAGCAAGGCGACGACCCTCGTCACCCCGCTGCTCGAACGCGCCCGCGTGTCGCGTTCCGACTTCGAGCGTCTCGTGCAGATGGGCCTCCTCGGTGCGAGCCGCGATGCCCACGGCGAGACCGTGATCGCCGAGGACGACACTTGGATCGTCGAGCTGTGGGGCGAGGTGCAGTCGATCGGTTTCTCGCGTGAGAACGGCTTTTCGGTCGACGACTTCGCGCTCTACGAAGAGGCGATTACGGGCCTGTTCAAGCGCGAGACCGACATGCTCAAGGAGCGCCTCGCCAAGCTCGATCCCGAGCTCGCCGCCCGCATGCTCGAGCGTGCGATCCCGATTCTGAACAACTTTCTGGCTCGCTACCACGCGACGCTCATCCGCAACTTCTTCACTGGTGTTTGAGGGCCCAAGGCTCGCCCTCTCAGGTATCGGTCTCTTTCGGTCTCAACTCTCTGGAGCAACAACATGGTCGACATCGTCAACAGGCTCGGCAAGATCCTGCCCGAAAAAGTCAAAGGTCAGCTCGAGCAGTACGAGGAAGCGCTCGACATTTTCGCGGAGATTCGCGACCCACGCGTGTTGCGCTCGCTCGGCCCGTCGGGCGTCAAGGGCATGCTGCTCAAGCGTGGAAAGCAGGGCGTGCCGACCGAGATCAAGGCGAGCCACAAGGCCTACTTCAACTGGGAGTATCCGTCCGACCAGCCGGAGATGCAGGAGCTCTACACGCGCGCCAAGGAGCAGCAGTGGAACGGCGACTACCTGCCGTGGAACACCTCCGTCGATCCCGAGAATCCCGAGGTGCCGCTGCTTCCGAAGAGCTTCGTCGACTATCGCGTGCTCGAAAAGCACGGCATCCGCTTGAGCGATGCAGACGAGATCAAGCTGCGCAACAGCCTGTGCTCGTGGATGCTGAGTCAGTTCTTGCACGGCGAGCAGGGCGCGCTGTTCGCGGCGGCGCAGGTGACCGAGGCCGTCCAGTTCTTCGATGGCAAACTCTATGGCGCCACGCAGGTGATGGACGAGGCGCGTCACGTGGAGGTCTTCCACCGCTACCTCGACACGAAGCTCAACAAGCTCTACCAGATCAACGACAACCTGTTCGTGATCATCGACGCGTTGATGCGCGACTCACGCTGGGACATGAAGTTCCTCGGCATGCAGATCATGGTCGA
>CAYNOM010000398.1:0-6236 GCA_964398415.1 uncultured Polyangiales bacterium
CAATAGGCGTCGTAAGCTGGACCGACCTGCGAAAGCGCGCGCTCGCGGGCCGCGCTGAGCTCTGCTTCGTCGACGCCTGCTTCAAGCGCGCGGTCGAGGCAGACGAGGGCCGCCACGGCCCGGCCGCGATCGAGGAAGCACTCGGCCAACAGCGGCAGCACACGACCCTTCGGCCCGCCCAGGGACAAGGCGCGGCGCAACAGGCCGATGGCTTGGCCGTGCTGGCCCTGGCGCACCGCGATCTCTCCGAGCTGCGCGAACAACTCTCCAGCCACCTCGCCGTCTTGCACCCACTGCACACCGAGACGCAGCACTTCTTCCGCCGAGGGGAACTCTTCGCGCTGCGAGTAGGCCGCGCCGAGCAGCCCGAGGGCGCGCGCGAGCGACGCTTTGGCGTCGGGCCCCAGGCTCTGGCCCTGGGGGGTGCGCAGCAGCATCGACAGGGGCCCGGCCCATGGGTCGAGCAGCTCGATGGTGCGCTCGTGATCTCCACGCTTGAGCGCGGCCTCGGCCTCGGGAATCTTGCCGAGGTCGATGGCAAAGGGGCGCTGGGGCCGAGAGGCCTGCTCTTCGCGCCGCACGGCCTCGCGGATGACCTCGCGAAACTCGTCTACCGTCACCTCGTCGGCCAGGCTGCCAAGGCCGATCAGCACGCTGGCCGGCTCCTCGCCCCCCACGCGCAGCTCGTGCACGGTGATGCCGAAGATCGGCGCCAGCAACAGATAGCGCACGCCGAGAAAGCGCTGAATGGCCTCGACGTTGTCGAAGTCTTCGGGCAAATCGCCGGGGTCGTCGAGCTGCACGAGCGCTTGGGTCAGGCAGCGGCGAAACTCGGGCAGCGCCATGGTGTGCTCGTCGCCGGCCTCCCCGATGGCGAACGTCACCTGGGTGTTGTCGGCCTGACGTGGGTCGATGGCGAGCGCGGTGATGCGCACGCCCGCGACCAGCGCGAAGGCGACGTACTTGCGCCCGATCGCGTCGCACAACTGCTCGAAGTTGGGCGCGGACGCCGCAACCTTTTCGAACCAGTCATCCGCTCGAGCGGCCTTGAGATTGACAGACCGACGCTCAGCGCTCACCGGACCCTCGCATCATCATCCCAAGCCACCCATCGGCGGTCAAGAACCACTGCACCCGCCAATCACCACAGCTCATAGTGCCTGCGAACGATACCAGTCGATCGTGCGGCGAATGCCCTCTTCGAGCTCGACCTTGGGCTTGAAGCCGAGCAGCTTCTCCGCTTTGTGTACATCCGGCACGCGCAGCTCGACGTCGGGAAAGTCCCATGGAACGGACACAACCTGCGACTTGCTCTCCGCTAGACGCACAACGAGCTGCGCCAGCTGGTAGATGGTGAGCGTGCTGCGCGGGTTGCCGATGTTGAACGACTGACCGATGGCCTCGACGCGGCCCATCGCGAGCAGCACACCCTCGACGATGTCGTCGATGAAGCACCAAGAGCGAATCTGATCGCCATGATTGTGCACGGTGAGGGCCTCGCCCTTGAGCGCGCGCACCACGAAGGCGTGGATGGCGCCTTCGCCCACCTGCCCCGGCCCGAAGATGTTGAACGGGCGAATGGAGCAGGTCGGCAGCTGGTGCTCCTTCCAGTAGTTGTGGGCCAAGTGCTCGGTGGCGAGCTTCGAGACGGCGTAGGTCCAGCGCGCCTCGCCCACGGCCCCGAGGCTCGTGACGTCGGCCTCGCGCACGCGAAACGCGTAGCTGCCGAAGACCTCGCTGGTGCTGAAGTCGACGAAGCGCTTCACCGTGCCCGCTGCGACGCTGGCGCGCAGGGCGTTGATCGTGCCCTCGAGCGCGACCTCCATGGTGAGCACCGGATGCTTGAGCACCGTGTCGACACCGGCGATCGCGGCCATGTGCACCACGTACTGCATGCCCTGAACGGCCTTCTGCATCGCCTCGGCATCGCGTACGTCACCCACCACGATCTCGACGTTCGGGTGCTGATCGAGTCCGGCCTTGGTGAGGGCGTTGCGACGCATGTTGTCGAAGATCCGGATGCGGTTCTGATCGGCGAGCCGCCGACACAGCGACGTCCCGATGAACCCCGCGCCGCCGGTGATGAGAATGGAGGAGTCTTGAATCATGTGCGCCGAATGCCCTCGCCGAATGGCCTAGATGGACGAAGTGACCCTGTGGCTTTACAGAAGGGCCACCCCGTGAAACGCTCGTGAGAGAGGTTACTACGGGAGCCATCGCGATGGGGATCTTCACGCGCGTCCAGGAGCTGCTGAAGGCCAATCTGAACACCTTGGTCAACGACGGAGGCCCCGTGCACGAGGTCGATCGCATCGCACGCGAGCTGGATGCAGCCCTTTCCGCATCGCGCCGAGAGGCGCTCGCCCTACGCACACAGGCGAAGCAAGCGGAGCACGACGCCGAGCGTGCGCGCGCCGAAGCCGCCACCTGGGAAAACCGCGCCGTGGTGGCCGTGAAGGCGGGCGAGGACGATCTGGCGCGTCAGGCGCTGTCGCATAAGCGCCGACATCTGCGCGAAGCCACCCGCTGCGACCAGCGTGCGAGCGAGCAGCTCACGCTCGCCGAGCGCAGCGAGCGCCTGGCCGAGGAGCTGGGTCAACGCGTGACCGAGGCGAAAAAGCGCGCCCAACTGCGCGCAGCACACGCGGCGACCGCGCTGTCCGCGGGAGGCGGGCTCGAGCACATCGCCAAGCGAATCGACGCCGTGGAGGCAGAGCTCGAGGCCAGCGACGTGCTGGGCGAGCATCGGGAGCAGGAGTTGATCGAAAAGCTCGATGCCCTCGCCGAGAAGGAAGAGCTGCGTGAGGCCGATGACGAGCTGAGCGCGCTCAAGCGACAGCTGGACGGCTGAGCCGCATGCGCGAGCGGCTGATCGTGTGGCATCGTTGGCTGCCCCCGCCGGAGTCGGCGCCAGAAGCCTTGCGCCACGCCGCTGCCTTTCGCGAGCGCGTCAAAGAACGCCTCGCCGCCGAGCACGCCGAGGTGCTGAGCGAGTTGGGCGGTACCATCGTGTGCGCCCTCGACCCAGCTTTCGCAGTGGCCGCCGTCGACGCGTGCATGGAGCTGCTCTCGGCGTTCGGCGCCGACAGCGACGCCGATCTCGGCGCGACCAGCCACGCGATCACCATCGGCACCCTCACGACGCTGAGCAACGGGATCGTGAGCGGCGATGCGTTGGACAGGGCCCAGGCCCTCGCCAACAAGGCTCGCCCCGGTGAGCTCGTGCTCGACGAGGCGGCGCAAACGGCGGTGGCCACCACCTTCCTGTTCGCGAGGGAGATCGTCGCGGGTCCGGGAGTGCGCGGCGAAGCCCTCGATCGCAGCGCACCGCGAAGGCGCGATTGTCGGCGTGGCCTCTTGCACCTGGCCCCTCCGCAGCTTCCGGGCAGCGCCCAGGCGCCTTTCGCAGCCCTGCGCCAGGTGGCGAGCGGCGAGGGAAAGCATCGGGTGCTGGTGGTCGGCCCTTACGGCGCGGGCACGGTCTCCTGGCTCCTCAGGCTCGAAGCCGAGCTCGCTCCGCCGTGGTGGATGCACGTGGGGGTGGTCGCGGCGCCGCTCGCCCCGTTGTCCAATCTCTCCTACGCCCTGCGTCGCATGTCGCGCGTAGGGCGCGGCCCCGAGCACCTGCTCGACGCGACGAGCACGGCCGATGCGCGCGCCATCGACGCGCTCACACGCACGCGGGACGGCTACCCCGTCGCGCGCCGCGAGGTGATCTCTGCCCTGCGTCATCTGCTCGCGCGCGTGCACGAGATCCACGGCAAGCGCGCCTGGATCAGCATGGGTCCCCTGCCCTTCATCGACCCGGCCACCCTCGGGGTGATCGCCGATGCCACGCGCGACAATGCGCCCGATCACCTGCTCATCGTGCGCATGGGGCCCGACGAAAGGCCCCCGGAGGCCTTCGCGCGCGGCGGCGCGATCGCCGAGATCCGCATCCCGCATTTGTCGCAGAGCGAAGGCCGCGCGCTCGCCCAGTCGATGCTCGGTCGCGCCACGGGCAGCGACATCGCGCGTCGCGCAGCCGCCATGGGTGGCAGCACTCCCCTCGGTGTGGCGGAGGCCGTGCGCGTGCTGATCAGCTCGGGTGACGTGCTGTTCGACCGCGACAAGTTCTGCTGGCGACGCGGGCCTGCGGGTCGCGTGAGCACGATCCCCGTGGAAGCCCTGCTCGAGGAGCGCATCGAGCTGCTCGACAGCGAGACACGACGCGTGCTCGAGGCCCTCTCTGCCGTACCCGACGTCGCGGAGCGCGATCTGCTCGAGGAAGTGCGCCTCGCCGATGGCCTCAGCCCTGAAGCGCAGGCGCGCGCGATCGAGCAGCTCGTGGCCGAGTCGCTGGTCGATCGCCACGGGGGCACGCTCGCGCTCGCCTCCCTGGTGCGCGCGGTGGTCGAGCAGATGATGCCGCCTGCGCGCTTGGCCGAGGTGCACCGCTTCGTCGCGAACTCCCTCGAGCGCCGGCTCGCACCGCAACAGGTTTTCGCGCAGGCCACGCTCGGCTATTACATGGCGCGTGGGGGCCGTCCTGAAGCTGCGGTGGATGTCTTACTCGGGGTGGCCATGAGCTCAGGCCAAAGCGGCTTCGTGCGCTCGGGCGTGCGCCTTGCGGCCGCGGCCGTCGAGTGCGACCCGTCGACCGAGACGCGCGCGCGCGCGGCGCAGCTCGCCCAAGCCTTGAGCGAGCGCACCCAGCAGAGAAAGAGCCTGGAGATCACGCCTCGCAGTCTGCCGACGAGCGAGCCTGCCCTGCCGGTGCCCGAGGAGGGGCCGAGCCCGCTGACGAGCCAAGCCATGGAGCACGCCATTTCCGCGATCTTGGCCCGCGACTTCGACGCGGTGGAACGTTCGATCGAGCTCTTGGTCGCCGCCGGCAAGGATGGCCCGGGGGTCGATCGCCTGCGTGCCATGACGCTGTTGTCGAAGGGCGATCGCACAGGTGCCATGCGCTCGCTCGAGCGGGCGCGCAGGAGGGCACCCGATCCCGAGCAGGACTCCCCGCGCACGGCCCTGTCGATGGCGCTCGTGCTGCTCGAAGGGGGCGACGGCTCGAACGCCGTGCGCGAAGCCCTGCGCGCGCTCTTGCTCGCACGCCGGGCGGGGGACGCCCTCGGGCAAACCGCAGCCCTCAAGACACTCGCCGCCTGCTACCTGCGCCTCGACCGACAGGCTGAGGCCCACGAGCTCGAGCGCGCCGCCACGCGCGGCGGGCTTGCGGCGCATGGGCCGGAGCGGTAGCTCACCCGGGTGAGCGATAGCGTCCCACCCAAGAATCGGCCCATCGAGGTCCTGCGCGGTCAGATCGACTCCCTCGACCGCGAGATCCTGCAGCTCTTGTCACGCCGCATGGGCGTGGTGGCCGAGCTGGCTTCGCACAAGCGAAAGCGCGGCCTGCGCGTGCGCGACCCGATGCGCGAGCGGCAGATCCTCGATGACCGACGACGCCACGCAGAGCGCTTGGGACTCTCGGCCGACGTCGTCGAATCCGTGTACCGCCTCATCATGTGGGCCAGTCGCGACTACCAGGCTCAGCTTCGCGCCGAAGTGCCGATGGACGTGGAGCCGAAGACGATCGCGATCATCGGCGGTCACGGTGGCATCGGTCGACGCATGGCGCAGCTGTTCGGCGAGATGGGCCACAGCGTGCTCATCGCCGACCTCGACACGGAGCTGAGCGCGAAAGAGGCCGCTGAGAACGCGGACGTCACGATGATCTGCGTGCCGATCGCCGTCACCGAGCAAGTGATCCGCGAGGTCGGGCCGCACGTGCCCGAGCACGGCCTGCTGATCGACGTCACCTCCGTCAAGAGCGCGCCCGTGAATGCGATGCTCGCGCACAGCAAGGCGAGCGTGCTCGGCACCCATCCGATGTTCGGACCGGGTGTGCACTCCCTGCAGGGCCAACGGATCGTCTTGTGTCCCGCTCGCGGCGACGCTTGGGCCGACTGGGCGCGCGAGGTCTTTCGTGCGCGCGGGCTCGTGATCACGGAGGCCACGCCCGAGGAGCACGACCGCGCCATGGCCCTCGTCCAAGTGCTCACCCACTTTCAGACGCAGGTGCTCGGGCTCACCCTGGCACGCCTCGGCTCGCCGCTGCAGGAAGGGCTCAAGTTCACCTCGCCGGCCTACCTGATGGAGCTCTACGTCGCCGCGCGTCACTTCGGCCAGGATCCTGCGCTCTACGGCCCGATCGAGATGATGAACCCGCTCACCGAACGGGTGACGGACACCTTTCG
>CAYNOM010000399.1:0-6225 GCA_964398415.1 uncultured Polyangiales bacterium
GGTTGAGGACGGTCTTGCCGCGCAGCGTGGGCACCTTGCGAATGGGCCGGCGTGAGACCTCGAAGAAAGCCTCCGCGGTGTCGAGCACCCCTTCGACGTCCTCGCGCGTGAGATGCTCGATGCCGAGCAGGTGCCCGATCTGAAGTGCCGTGCGCATGGTGCTCAACTCCTACTCGACCTCGAACGGCGGGCGCACTAGCACGACGCGGTCTCTGGGCCCACCCAAGCTGACCTCGATGTATCCACCCTTCGGAACCTCGACCTGTTTACCCACGAAGTCGGCGGCGATGGGCAGCTCTTTGCCTCCGCGATCGCAAAGCACAGCGAGCCACACACGCCGCGGCCGACCGTAGTCGAGCAGACAGTCGATGGCCGCGCGCACCGTGCGCCCCGTCTGCAGCACGTCGTCGAGCAAGACGATGTCGCGCCCTTCGACGTCGAAGGGGATGTTGCTCGGCTGGGCGGTGGGATCGGGACGCGCCGTGGCGGCGTCATCCCTGTAGAAGGCGATCTCGACCGTGCCGATCGGCGCCTTGAGCCCCTCCGAGGCCAGCATCTCTGAGGCGATCCGGTTGGCGAGGGGCACGCCACCGCCTCGTATGCCCACGAGTGCCGTCCCCTGCCCCCCGCGCGTCTGCTCGACGATCGCGGAGGCCATGCGGCGAATGGCGCGTGCGATGTCCTCGTGATCGAGGACGACCTCTGGTGGCGGCGGAATGGTTGTCACGTCCACGGGTGTACGCGGGGCACGCCCAGGACGTCAACCAAGCGTCGTGCTGCCGCGCTTCGAGTTCAGAGGCCCTGGTTCGTGAGCGCGGCGTTGCCGGGCGCCATGGGGCTCGGCTCGGCGGCGACAGGGATCGCACCGGGACCGGTGGCGGCGTGGGGCATCGTCTCGCCGTTCTTCATGCGCTCTTGCATCTCGTACTTCGAGGGACAGCGCGCGAGCACCTGGTTGGCCTGAAAGGCCTCGCCTGCGCCGCCGAGCTTGCCCTGCACCGTGACACTGATGCCCATGCCATCGCGGAACGTGTCGGGCACGACGCACTGCGAATAGGTGACCGGCATCGCCTGGCCCTCCTTTTCGATCACGAAGCGCCACTCACAGGGATCTTCGCGAAACTGGATCGAGCCCTGCCGCAGCTCGCCTTCGACGCGCAGCTCGCGTCCCGCGAAGGCGGATGGATCGGCCATCACCTCGTGCACCAGCTTCGAGTATACGAACGCATCGGAGGTCTCGCTGCCAAAGAGGAGCGCACCCACGGCACCCGCCAGCACGGCCACCACGACGCCGATCTTGATCGCGGTGGAAACACCGCCCCGGGGGCTCTCTCGTTCGTCGAGCGCTTGCTGCGCGGTACTCTCCATGCGGGCTCCTGAGCGTGTCGCCCCCGGAGAGGGACAGACCGTGCTTAGCATAGCAGTTGCTCGGAGCGCCGTAGCCGGGTCGTGTGATCAGGCGCCGCCGCCGAGACTCTGTACCATCCGCAGGTAGGCATCCTCGCCCTGCAGGAAACCCAGGACCCGACAGCCCACGCCCGAGCCACGTCCCGCGCGATGGGCCCACACGATCTCCACCTGGGCCACGATGCGTCCCTCTGTCGCGCGCCCCGCAGCTTCGAACGAGACCTTCAGCCTGTCCCCGGTTTCGAACGGCGTGGTGGTCTGCAAGAACATGCCACCGAGGCTCACGTTGGAGACAGGCAGATAGAGGGTGAGGCTATGGTGCTCGCACCAGGCTCGCCGGTCGAACTCGACCCTGCGATGGCGTCGTACTTCTGACATCGAGCCTGCTCCGCAGCTTTCGGGGTGGGTCATGACGCTTGGCATCTGAAGCAAGTTTACTTGCGCCACGCATCCCCCTGCAACGGAATTTTACAATACTACCGCAACCCACTTGTGCGCACACGCGTCCCAAAACGGGAACGTCACGAAAGCAAAAAGCCCACCTGCGGCATTGCAGGCGGGCTCGGTGCATCAACCCGTGGACCTCGCCTCGAGCGAGGCACCATCCGGCCGGGTGGCGTCCTCAGACCTTGCCGAGGATCATGAACGAGATGACGAGAGAGTAGATGACGAGCGACTCGATGAGCGCGAGGCCGAGAATCATCGGCGTGAAGAGCTTGTCCGAGGCGCTGGGGTTGCGGGCGATGCCCTCGAGCGCAGCGGCAGCGGCGCGACCCTGACCGAGGGCGCCACCGAAGGCCGCGATGGCCATGCCGAGACCGGCAGCGCAGAGGCCCCAGGTCTTCATGTCGAACTCATTCGACGAAGCGCCGTCCTGAGCGAACGCGCTCGAGGCGAGGAGCGTGGTGGCCACCAGGGTGAGCATTCCGAGCATCTTCTTCTTCATTGAGAGCCTCCTTCAAACTTTCTTTCCGGCCGGGAGTCCGGGTTGATTCGTCTCAGTGATGGCCTTCTTCGTGATGAGCGATGGCCATCGAGATGTAGACCGTCGAGAGGATGCAGAACACGAGCGTCTGCACCACGCACACGAGCGTGCCGAGCACCATCGGGGCGACCGGCACAACCCAACCCACCAGGCTCGAGACCTGGCTGAGCACTTGGTGATCGGCGAACATGTTGGCCATCAAGCGAATCGACAACGACAGCGGACGCGCAAGGTGGCTGATCAGCTCGATCACGACGAACAACGGGGCGAGAAACAGCACCGGCCCCATGAAGTGCTTCAGGTAGGCGACGCCGTTCTCCTTCAGGCCGAAGATGTGCGTCGCGAAGAAGATCACCACCGACATGGCGACCGTGGTGTTGAGGCTGTCGGTCGGCGGCGTGAAGCCAGGCACGAGCCCGAGCAGGTTCGACAACAGGATGACGAAGGCGCAGGTGCCGATCAGCGGCAAGAAGAACTTCGCCGCCTTCTTGCCCATGATGTCGCTCATCATCGAGTAAGCGGTCGAGACGAACACCTCGACGAAGGTGCGCACGGTGAGCTTGTCTTCCGGGACGAGCGCCTTTTGCGTGTCCTTGAGGGCGCCCGAGCTCACGAGGCCGATGACGATCAGCAGCAAGAGCACGAGGGCCAAGCCGAAGATGTGCTGCACGCCGATGGGGCCGTGGGCAATCCAGGTGAGGCCCTCGTCGTTGACGGGGGCAGACAGCGCGCTCGCTGCGTGCTCGACCGAGTGGAAGAAGGGCAGCAGGTTGAACCAGGACTCGCCGTGGGGCATCGCCTAACGCTCCTTGGATGCAGAAGCCGCAACTGCGGCCGAAGGTGCAAGAGAACCCGCTCCGACCAACGCGGAGAGCACGGGGGCAACGAACAACGTGCTGAGCCCGAGCACGAGGCCCAAGGGCTCGAGAGCCAATCGATGGATGAGGACGAAAACCGTGGCGACCAAGACGCCCATCTTCGCGACCAGAAGCAGGGAGAAGCCGGCTTTGCTTTGGTTTTGGCCGGTGGTGATGCGCGTGACCAGGAAGCGCAACACAAACCAGTTGGCAAGCGAGACCCCGCCACCCACGAGCGCGGCGATGCCGTGATCGACGCCCCACACCGCATAGGCGAGCCCCGCGATGCCCACCGCGATCAGCGGCAGCAAGCGGGAGGCGACGATGCTGGGGTTTTGGGAGGTCATGGGTTTGGGGGGTCCTGGGGGTCGTTCTTGGGGGAGTCTTCTTGCGAGGAGTCTTTTTGGCTTCGTGCCTGCGCCTGACGCGCGAGGTTGAACAGCGTGCGAAAACCCGCGACGATTCCGAGCAGCAAGCCGACGAACTGAAGAACCGGCTTGGTGCCGAGCTCTTCGTCGAGCCAGTTGCCGCCGAGATATCCGACGACGACGGCCACTGCGAGCTCGAGACCTGCTGATGCAAACCGCGCTGCGAGCTGTAGCTGTTTTCTGCCCTCCGGCCCGATGAGGCTCATCGCGGCCTTCCTCGCACCCCGAATCCGAGATGCACAACTGGTTCTCGCCTGCGGGCCGTAGGAAGCCCGTCTTGCCCGGTGCTAGGCGTTCACCCGCCCGGCAAGCGCGCGGCCATCTAGCACGCGCCTCTGGTAGGGTCAAGCAAGGCGAAAAACCACTGCCACCAACATTTTTTCTTTCAAATTCAGCAACTTACAAGCATCGAACAGGCCCCAAACAGGCCCTCGGGGGACCCGCCCGCAAGGGCGCGCTCAGACCGCCTGCATCGCGGCGTCGATGGCGCGCTCGGTCCGGGCCAGGGCCGTCTCATCGTGCGCCAGGGAGACGAAGCCCGCTTCGAACTGCGAGGGCGGCCAGTAGACCCCTTCGCGAATCAGAGCGGCGTGCATGCGCCCGAAGGCCTCTTTGTCGCAGCGGGCGGCGTCGTCCCAGGAGCGCACTGCCGCGTCGCTGAAGAACGGCGTCAGCATGGAGCCGACGCGCTGCACGCGCAGGGTCACCCCATGACGCTCTGCAGCATCGACGAAGGCCTGCTCGACGCGCGCGCCGAGCTGCTCGAGCCTGTCGTACACGCCGGGCTCGCGCAGGGCGCGCAGGGTGGCGAGGCCCGCCTGCACCGCGAGCGGATTGCCGCTCAACGTGCCGGCCTGATACACGGGGCCCACAGGCGCGATCTTCTCCATGATCGCGCGCCGCGCCCCATAGGCCCCGACGGGCAGCCCGCCCCCCACGATCTTGCCGAGCGTGGTGATGTCGGGCGTGACGCCGTAGCGCGCCTGGGCGCCGCCGTAGGCCACGCGAAAGCCGCTCATCACCTCGTCGAAGATCAACAGCACGCCGTGCTTGGCGGTGAGCTCACGCAGTCCCGCGAGGTAGCCGGGCTCGGGGGGCACGCAGCCCATGTTGCCCGCAACGGGCTCGAGGATCAGCGCCGCGATCTCTTGGCCGCGCTCCTCGAGCAGCGTCTCGACCGCGGCGAGATCGTTGTAGCGCAGGGTCAGCGTCACCTTGGCCACGTCCTTCGGAATGCCAGCGCTATCGGGCACGCCGAAGGTGGCGAGACCCGACCCTGCCTTCACGAGCAGATGATCGGCGCCGCCGTGGTAGCCGCCTTCCATCTTCACGACGATGTCGCGGCCCGTGAAGCCGCGCGCGACGCGCAGGGCGCCCATCACGGCCTCGGTGCCGCTCGAGGTCAGGCGCACCATCTCGATCGACGGCACCGCGTCGATGATCGTCTCAGCCATCACGATCTCGCCCTCGGTGGGCGCACCGAAGCTGGCCCCGAGCGCCGCCGTGCGCGCGATCACCTGCACCACGGCCGGATCGGCATGCCCGAGGATCATGGGGCCCCAGCTGCCGATGTAGTCGACATACTGCTTGCCGTCGGCGCCGATCATGTACGGGCCCTGGGCCTCACGCACGAATACGGGCTCGCCACCGACGGCGCGAAACGCACGGACGGGAGAGTTGACACCGCCCGGCATGACGCGCCGCGCGCGCTCGAACAAGGCCTTGGAGTTGGGATCGCTCATGGGCCGCTATATAGCGCCTCGCGTGGCGTCCGTGAGCGGCCTGCTACGCTTTGCGGCGCATGGCAGACCCACGAGGAAAGCACCAACACGGCCTGCGCGAGGCAAACCTCGCCTTCTATCGCGCCTTCGAGCAGCTCGACCTCGAGGCCATGTCGAAACTGTGGGCGCGCAGCGTCGAGGTCACCTGTGTGCACCCGGGGTGGGACATCGTGATCGGCTACGACGCGGTCATGCAGAGCTGGCAGACGATCTTCGATGGCACGAGCGAGATCCGCTTCCGCCTGGACGATCCGCGCATTACTGCAAGCGAGCAGATGGGCTGGGTCGTGTGTCGTGAGCTGCTCTACACCACGGTCAACGACATGCCGGTCGAAAATCTTTTGCCGACGATCAACGCGTTCGTGCTCGAGGACGGTGAGTTTCGCATCGCCCATCATCACGCTGCGCCGCTGCTCGCCGGAAAGCCGCGCGTCGTCCGGCCGCCACCGTCGATCCTACACTGAGCCACATCATGTCTGCGCATCGCACGTTCCGAAGGTTCGATGCGGCCCCTTTCGTGCTCAACCTACTTGGGCGTAAGCTAGGGGTTGGATGGCAGTATCCGGACGCATTCTCGTGATCGACGACGACGAGGTGGTCCTCGTCGCGATCGCAGACTTGCTCGAAGACTCGGGATTTCAGGTTTACACGCAGGCCTCGCCGATCGGTGCGACTCAGACCATCGCGCGCGAGCAGATCGATCTCGTGGTGATCGACCTCAACATGCCCGCCATGCAGGGCGACACCGTGATCCGCCTGTTTCGAAG
>CAYNOM010000400.1:0-6225 GCA_964398415.1 uncultured Polyangiales bacterium
TGACTTCGTCGAAGCCCTTGGGCTCGAAGAAGAAGTGCCCAGCCTGTCGCGACACTGAGGCGCCGTCTGGCCTCACTCAGCCGGCGAGAGCTCGCACGTCGGTGCTGCGTGCTCGCTGGGGATTCCATCGCGCTCGCGCTCGCGCTCTGCGCTCGGAGCGACCACGAGGGTCACGGGGCGATCCTCGGCCCAACGCATGAGCCGCGCCGCGGGCCCCGTTTCACCTTCGGTCACCTCGAGGTACGTACACGGCGGATCGCGCGGTGCCGCATGCGGTGCCGCGGGCAGCTCGTCGTCGCCCCAGTTGCCCAGGTTGACGTAATGGGAGCGCGCGGCGATGCGATCGAAGCAGGGTGCGTGCGTGTGTCCCATCACCACGTAGGGCACCCCGAGCTGCCGCGCGATCTCCGTCGCGCCAGTGCGCATCCTGCCCGCCGGATCGATGTCCCGCCCATGACCCGTGAGGCGGCCTATCACCAGCGCCGCCGTCAAAGACAGCAAGCTTACCTGCGTCGCCAGCAGCGCACCCATCGACAACCACGCGCACGAGAGCGCTAAGACGACCCACCCGATCAGCATCAGGCGATCCAAGTACAGGCCTCTCAGCAGGGCCCGCACCGACTGTGCCGCGGGTTTCACATGCAGGCGCGACAGATCCGACAACAGATCGGCGCTCAGACCATGGCGTCGCGCCAGGGCACGCAAGCGGCTGTCCCGCGCGCGATCGATGTGCAGGCGCTGACGCCGCGAGAGCAGAGCCAACCACAAAAGGCAACCCGCGGCGCGTGCGAAGCGACCTGCAAGCGCGAGACCTCCCCTCAGCCCAAGGGACGCGGCGAGCTGAAAATAGCTGGCAAACGACGCGTTTTCGTGGCCCGACGTGGCCACGCCGGGCGTGGGCCGCACGACATAGCGGTTGAGCACGTTCGAAGGCGTCAAGCGCATGCGACTGGGGTCGCGCGCGCACAGCGGCAGCAGCGGGTCGCCGAAGCTGCACATGGGATCGTACTCGTGACCGTGCTCTACGAAGAGCACGTCCTTGACGTAATAGAACCAGTCGTGAAACGTCACCGCGCGTTCGATGATGCGTACCTCGTGCTGTGAGCGCGCGTGGGCCGCGAGCGCCGACACGAATGCACGACGCGCGCGTCCCCAGTGCCACTCGACGTCGTGGTTGCCGCGCACGACGACGAGCTCGTGTCCCGCGATCAAGGCACGTGCGATCGCGGCGAAGACAGGTGCGTGACGCTCGGCCACCGCCTGCACCTTGATCACGGCATGCTCCTTGGTGCTACCAAGACCGTGACGCCGCTCCTCTGCCGTGAGCGCGACCGTGCGATCGGCGGGCGCGGGCAGGGCCATCCCGATGAAGTCCACGAAGTCGCCGACGATCACGAACCGAACGGGTTCGCCATCTGCTCGACCATAATGATCGAAGAGGGCAGAGAGTCGCCGATCGATCGGCGACGCGTGGACCGAAAAGCCATGCTCACTTCGGGGGCGCACGTGATGGACGAGGTCCGCACCCAAGTGAATGTCCGAGAGCAAGATGTGAAGCGGAAGCCTCGCCTTCGCGATGACGCGCTCGCCCATACCATTCTCCCGCGACGGCGTTCTACATCGCGCCATCTGTGGACAGGTTAAGCGAGCCTCGCGTCGCGGTTGCGATGTCTCGGTGACATGCGCGCAAAGATTGCGGCGTGGCGCATCCCAGGCGACGGCCCGCTGCTCCTCAACCTCGGGCGATGTTCAGAAAAGACCACGTCGGTAGCGCGGAGGCTGCGGCCAGTGTTCATGGTGCCGCCGCGCAGCAGCGTCACGGTGGGTAGCGCGACGGTTGGCGATGATGGCAGCCAGCACGGCACCTTGCCCTAACCTTGCCCCTCCCTCACAGGCCCATGCAGTTGGCGTAGTACGTGACCGTGGCGGGCCAATCGGTGAACACGCCGAGCACCCCCACTTGCATCGCCAGGAGGTCGAGCAGGGTGAGCATGTCGCCGTCGTTGTTGATCGCAGGAGTGACGCTCGCGTAGTAGTAGCCGCCGCCTGAGGCGAGAAGGCCCGAGCGCTCGAGCGTCCAGGTGATGAGGTCGAGGCCAGCTCGCTTGGCCGCCACGGCATACTCGGACGGCACGATGCGGCCGGCGGCGTCGAGCTTCACCAGCGCGAACATGGGGGGCGCCACGATGCGCACGCCCTCGTCGGAGAGATCCTTCATGCCGAGGACGGCCGCACGGTAGCCGTCGGCGGAGTCGACTCGCGCATCGAGAAACACCGCCTGACGTCCGAAGCGCGGCTCGTGCTTCAACCAGTAGCGCACGTCAGCGATGTCGAAAGACTGGGGCCATACCCGCTTCGGAGAAATGCCGAGCGCCTTGTACTCGTCGATCATCTGCTGCGCGTAGTCTTCCTGGGTGTAGTCACCTTCGAAAGGCATCTCGACGCTGGGCGACTTGAGCTCAGGGGTGAACTTGAGGCCGAAGCTATCGATCAGCGCGATGCTCTCCTTGTGCGTGAGCAGCGTGCCGCAGGTGGAATAGAGGTCCGTGCGAAAGCTTGTTGCGTCGACGTCATCGTCTGCTCTCGGGCCCAGCGTAAGAGGTCTTCCTAGGCCATCTCTGGACCAAGGAGCAAGACATGAAGCGAGACTCGATGACTCTGGCGTGCGTCGTGGCGCTCAGCGCCCTCGCCAGCGTCGCGGCTGCGGACGGCTTCGGACAAACGCGGCAGCTTTCATTCTACCCGTGGGCTGAGGCGCACACGGTAAAGCACGTGCCGCCGCAACGGGTGGCCCTCGGGCAGCAGGGGATGCTCGAAGTCCTCGGAGGGATCACGCCGCATCCCGAGGCGCTCCATCACGGCCCAGGAGCGCGTGTTCGCCGGCACGGTGATCGATACGACCTCGTCGAGCGCGAGCTCGCTGAAGGCGTAGTCGAGGCAGGCGCGGGCCGCTTCGGTGACATAGCCCTTGCCCCAGTGCTCGCGCGCAAGGCGCCAGCCGATTTCGACGGCGGGCGTGAAGTGGGCCTCGAAGGGGCAGTGCAAGAGCCCTACGAAGCCCGCAAAGGGCGCAATCCCTGGCAGCTCGACGGCGAAGAAGCTGTAGCCGTGGCGCTCGAAGTGGGCGTGTAAGCGCTGCACGACGGCGTCGCTCTCTGCGCGCGACAGTAGGCTCGGCATGTGGCGCATGACCTCGGGGTCGGCATTGAGCGCTGCGAAGGGCGCACGGTCGGCCTCCACCCATGGACGTAGCAGCACGCGTTCTGTACGTATCACATGGCCGAGCGTAGCAGCGTGGTGCCGATCGGCGTGAGCGTGAGCGTGGTCGACGCCACCGACCCAACGCGCTGTGGCCACAGCTGGCGTCCATGCCGCGTCGCTCAGGTCGAGTCACACACTTGACCCGTGCTGCTGAACTCGGTTCAATACCCGGCACAAGGGGAGCGACGCGCTGGCCGGCGAGGTTGGCCTGCGTGTCGTGGGCTGGGATGGCTTGGACGAGGAGGGCACCATGCGAGGGGACGCGTGGCAGATGGGTCTCGTGCTGTCGGGCGCGCTCGCCTGTGGCAGTGGCAGCGGCGCCCAGGGCGCAGAGCAGCAGCATGTACACGACGACGCTGGCAGCGCGGAGCGCGGGGCAGACGTCGAGCAGGACATCGACACTGCGATGGGTGACCCTGTCGCGCCGGGGCGGTCGCCGGACGACGCCGGAGCATCCGAGCCGGCGGGCGGCTTCGTGTCGACGCTTTCACCGCTCGAGCCTGGCGAGCCTATCACCGACGCGCGGCCCAACGAGTGGACGTGGATCGACGTGCCCGACGCACGCTGCATGGGCGACGACCCCACGGGCATGCACTTCAACCTCGGCGACCCCACGAAGCTCGCGATCCTGATGGAGGGCGGCGGGGCTTGCTACAACAGCGCCACCTGCGTGTTGTCGCTGGCGATCCACCCCTTTGGCGCCACGGCGGCCGACACCGCGTTGATCACGGAGGTGTACGGCAGAAACCTCTTCAATCGCGACGATCCAGACAATCCGATCCGCGACTACAGCTTCGTGTTCTTCCCATACTGCTCGGGCGACGTGTTTGCAGGAGCCGCGCGCAACGGCACGGGCTTCGAGGGACGCACGATGCAGGGTTACTACAACGTGCGCGCCTACCTGCGGCGGTTGATCGCGACGTTTCCCGGCGCCGAGAAAGTCCTGCTCACGGGCGTGAGCGCAGGCGGCTTCGGCGCGGCGTTCAACTTCGACCAGGTGCAAGAAGCGTTTGGACAAGCGACGCGTGTGTACTTGCTCGACGACTCCGGTCCTCCGCTGCCGACGGCGCAGATGACGCCATGCCTGCAGGAGCGCTGGCGCGAAGCGTGGAAGCTCGACGACATGATGCCTGCGCAGGCCGAGTGTCCCGGCTGCCGCAACGCGCGCAGCGACGTCGGCATCATGAACATGGTGGCTTACATCAAGCGTAAGTATCCGGATCGGCGCCTGGGCGTGATCT
Source organism: uncultured Polyangiales bacterium (assembly GCA_964398415.1). Taxonomy (GTDB): domain Bacteria; phylum Myxococcota_A; class Polyangia; order Polyangiales; family DASUME01; genus DASUME01. Next base: position 4,503 of record CAYNOM010000400.1, read on the forward strand.
CCGCGTCGCAGGATCTGGTGATCCGCGAGTTCTTCGGCTACGGGCTCGACGAGTGCGCGAGCTTGGATCCACCGCTCGGCATCCCGCTGCCGACGACACCCGTGCCCGGTGAGTCGTACGAGGACGGCTTGCGTGAGCTGTTCGCCTACTCGCGCGAACTCGCAGGCGCCACGATGGAGGGCTTCGTCGTCCGAGGCGCGGAGGGTCACACGTTCCTGCTCACCCCCAACGCCTTCCGCGAGGTCGAGGTCGACGGGGTCACGCTCGGCGCGTGGCTCGCGCGCATGCTCGACGACGACCCCTCCTGGGTCACCGTGGGCAACGACTGACGCGCACGCTCAAGAGCTCGAGAGCTCCCTCTCGGCCACCCAGCTCGCATGGATGCCCTGGGGCACGCGTGCCTCGAGGTGCACCGTGGCAACGGGGCCCGACTGCACGTCGCGGGCATCGAGCACCACGAGGTCGCTCTTGTCGCGCGCAGCGTCGTAGACGTAGCTCACGAGCCACCCGGCATCCTCCGATCGGCCGCCCGGGTCGGGAGCGAAGGCCGCTTCGCCCACATAGCGGCCGGGCCCGTGAAAGTAGCGCTCGACGCTGCCGCGCTCGAGGTCGAACTTGAGGGTGGTGTCGAACTCCGCCATGCGAGGCGTGGCCGAGTACGCACCGCCGTAGGCGTAGCGGTAGGGGCGCCCGATGTGCTCGTCGCGAAGCCGCGGGAACTCGAAGCCGAAGTCGAACAGCTCACGCGTGCGAACCGTGCCGGCGCGCAGATCCACCTCGAACCGCGTGAGCTTGCCCTGAAAGGCCTCCACGTCGCCCCCCTCGAGACCGAAGCTGTTGAGACGTGGCAAGCGCGAGGCATCGATGCATACCTTTGTGCCGTCTTCGAAGGCATTCATGAAGTGGTAGACGTAGCAGGGCTCGATCTCGAACCAGCGCACGTCGGCGTTCTGTCCGAGGCGCGGCAGGATCCCGATGCGACAGCCGAGCTCGGGTCGCCACTGCACGATGGGCTCACCCTTCATCGCGGCGCGCACGTCGAACAACGCGGGAGCATCGAGGACCACCGCATATTGCTTGGTGATGCAGAAGTCGTGAATCATCACGGGCCGAGGGATCTCGATCGGCGCGCGGTGCAACAACTTGCCGGCAGGGTCGATGGCGAGCAGCGTGAGAAACGGCGGAAACGGTGCGTAGCCGAAGGCGAACAGCTCGCCGGTCTCGACGTCTTTGCAGGGATGGGCGGTGAACGGGCCGTGGTAGTCGCCGCCGAAGGTCTCGAGGCCGAGCGTCTCGAGCGTAGGGCTCATGGCATAGGGCATGCCGCCCTCCCACAGCGCGAGCAGCTTGCCCGCGTGGGCGATCACGTTGGTGTTGGCGACGTGCTTGACCATGCCCACTTGCTTGAGAGCCAGGGGATCGGGCGGGGCGAGATCGGCAAAGCCGCCGAACATGGCGCGTCCGTGGCGTCGCTCGAGCTCGAAGCCCGGCGTGCGCACCCAGCGATTGCTGTAACGCGCGCGCCCGCCCTCGATGCGCACCGCGTGCAGCATGCCGTCCCCGTCGAACGGGTGGTACGCGCCGCGCGGAGGGAACTGCGGATTGGGGCCGTTCTTGACGAACATGCCCTCGAGCGCTGCAGGCAAGGTGCCCTCGACGACCAGGTCGCGGTCGTCGCGTTCTTCACTCACCGGCTTGGCGAAGCCCTGGAAGTAAGGATTGT
>CAYNOM010000401.1:0-2795 GCA_964398415.1 uncultured Polyangiales bacterium
CCGCGCTTGAGCCCGCGTCGCTTGGGCGGCAGACTCGCGGCGGGCTTGGGCTTCTCTGGCAGATCCGGTAGCGTCAGCAGGCTTGCTAGCTCCTCCAAGCGATTGAGCTGCACAGTGAGGTAAAAGGGCGACACGGCGCGCATGGTGTCGAGGGCGTCGCTCGCGATGCGCAGCGCGTTGTAGGGCCCGGCGTCCTGGGGCACCACGTCGACCGCGCGCGCCAGGGCAAAGCTCGCGACGAGATCGGCGACCGAGTCTTCGTAGGCCATGGCGCGCTGCCTGCGCAGCCGAACCCGCTGACTGTCCTTGGGCAGCGCAGGCCCGGAGCGCGACTCGGCGAGCGTGCTCGACGCCGCGGCGCTGGGCGTCGGCAGCGGCATGGTCGGTGGTGGCGGCGCACAGGTCGACAGCTTGCGTACGGTGCGCGCCACGCGCGTGAGCTCGCCGCGCTCGAGCTGCTTTCGCAGCTGGCTCTGCTCCCCGTGGGCGGTCTGCTCGAGGCTGTCGAGCGCTTGGGTCACGCGTGTGCGATGGCGCTCGAAGCGCTCGCGCAGGCGGTCGAGATGGGCCTCGGCCCGCCCCAGGAGGCGCTCGCGTACGGCCAGGTCGACCTCCTCGGCGCGCGTGAGCAGCGTGCGCACGCAGTCGCATGCCGGTGCATCGAAGCTGCGCGCACCTTGGCCCTCCAGGGCGTCCAGCGTGCTCTCGACACGCTCGAGATCCATCAGGGCGTCTCCGCGGCGGTGGCGGGCCGGACCCGCGCATCGAGGGGCTTCGGACGTGGTACCGGCGACACCTCGACGCGACGGTTCTGGGCGCGGTTCTCCTCGGTATCGTTGGGTGCGACCGGGTGGTTTTGACCGAAGCCCGCCGCAAATAGCGAGTCTTGTGCGACGCCCGCGGCCACCAGCTCGCGCACGACGGTGAGTGAGCGCTGCGTGCTCAGCTCCCAGTTGTCCTCGTAGGTGCGCAGCACGCCGCGCATCTGAAGATCATCGGTGAAACCGCTGACCATGAGCGCTTCCTCGCGCGTCGAGATGTACGCAGCGAGGGGCGGCGCCATCTCCCGCAACAGCTTTCGCCCTTCGGGCCTGAGCTGCGCGGAGTTCAGGTCGAACAGCACGTTGCCACGAATGCCGATGCGGCCTTGGGTGAAGGTGATGAGCCCCGCGCGCAGGGGGCCGGCGAGGGCTGTCTCGAGCTCGCTGAGGCGCGACGTGGCGGCCACGCGTTCGGCGCGCTCCTGCTCGAGGTCGTTGGCCATGCCGACTTGAAACGTGACCACCCAGACGAAGAACAGCACGAACACGCCCAGCAGGCAGGCCATGAGATCGCCGAAGGCCGTCCACACCGGAAGCGCGGCCGAGCCCTCTTCGTCATGCGGAAACATCGGCCTGCTCCGCGTGACTCTGGCCCGTCAGCGCGCGCAATGTGCGCAGCTGCTCGAACAGCTCGCGCTGGAACTGCAGCTGACGGGCGAACACTTCCTGCGTGGAGGCGAGTTGGTCGCCCAGGGCGTCGGCCGCTGCGCCGCGGCCTGCGCGCTCGACGGCACCTTCGACCTCGCCGAGGCTCTCGAGCCAGCTCTGGGCGGCCTCGCGGTGGCGCTCCACGCTCGACGCGAACATCTCTGCGACGGCGGCCATCTCGATGCTGTTGGTCTTGAGCAGCGTGGCCGCATCGCGGATCAGCTCGCCCGTGGCCGAGAGCCCCTGTCCGAGCTGGCTCGCATGGACGCTGAGCTCGTCCGCCAGTGCCTTCGCGTGGCTCACTTGCCCCTGTTCGAGCGACGCCAGCACGCGCTGCAAGAGCTCGGCATTTTCCGTGAACGAATCGAGCGCCCGCTTGGCCCGCTCGGCCTGCTCGGCGTCGAGCTTCGCGCGCTGGTCGAGGTCGCTCTCGATGCGCTGGGCCGCGCCGCTCAGGGCCGTTTCGAGCTTCGTCGCCATGGCCTCGAGCAGAAGCGCACGCTGTGCATCCTCGTCGCGGGTGGCCGAGGCCGTGCGTTCGACGCGCTGGGCGAGCTCGGCGAAGCCCTCGGTGAGCTCCTGGCTCTGCGCCACGACGGCGTTCAGCAGGTTCTGGGAGCGCTCGGTCTCCGCCTGAACCAGCTCTCGATGGCGCTCCGCGAGCCCCACGGAGAGCGTGCGCGCATGCTCCGCCTCCCGCTCGAGGGCGGCTTGGCTCGCGCGCTCGACCTCGCTCGCGAGATTCTCCCAGCGCGACGAGAGGGCGCTCTCTCGCTCTTGGGCCTCGAGCATGAGCTGTCGAGCGAGGGCCGCGATGGCCTCGAGCTGCTCGCGGCTCGCCTCCGCCTGGGCGCGTGAGGCGTCGTCCATGCGTCCGCCGAGATCGCCGAGCAGCGCGCTCGACTCGGCACGTCGTGTCGCCGACTCTTCGGTGAGCTGGGTGGTGAGCGCGCGCGCCGCCTCGGCGATGGCCGTGACGTGGGCGACGGCCTGGTCGCGGTGCGAAGCCAGAAGCTCGGTTTGCTCGCGGGCGTGGCGTCGCATCGCCTCCTCGACGAGATCGAGGCGCTTGTGGGCTTCCTGGGCGCGGGTGTCGGCGTCGGCTTCGGCCCACGCGCGCAACGCACCGAGCTCGTCGCGCACGGCGGCGCGCAGCCCCTCGTCGGCGTGACGACGTACCTCGATGTCGCGCTCCAGGGCCCGCCGATTGGGGATCCCCGTGAGCGGATCCAGGCTCACGAGGCGCTCACGCCGCCGCTCGGCGGTCACATCGACGAGCACCACCGCCCGGGGCGCGTCCGGGTGACCCGCGGCGCCCACCCGAAT
>CAYNOM010000401.1:2805-6219 GCA_964398415.1 uncultured Polyangiales bacterium
GGCTCATGTGCCGCGCTGCGGCTTCGCCCGTGCGCGCCAACGACTGCTCGAGCAGGGGCGCCACGCGTTCGTGCATCCCGTGGGCCGCGGCGGCTGCCGCTTGCACGAGCTCGCCGCGCAGACGGTCGACGGCTTCGGTGACCACCTTGCGCTGAGCTTCTGCAGATGCCGAGTGGGCCTCCTCCCAGCGGTTGCCGAGGTTTTCGAGCAGCCGCGCAGCATGGTCGAGGGCGCGGGCCGCGTCGGGCAGGGCCTCCCCCTGGGTGGCGAGCCGATCGAGCGCGTCGAACTGGCGGCGCAGGGGTGAGAGCGCGCGCAGCGGGCCGTTCGCGTAGGCTTGCACGCTGGCCATGGCTCGCGCTTCCACGCGCCGTGCGAACACGGCGGAAAGCCCTAGCATCGCGGAGGCGGTGACACCGGCGGCCGAGCAGCCGAAGCTGCGCGTGAGCCCGCGCATCGGGGCCGAAAGACCTTCGCGCAGGGCATCGATGCTGCCGCTCGCGGTGAGGGCTTGGCCTGCGCCGTGCAGCGTCTCGAACAGGCCCAGCAACGTCCCGAGCAGGCCCAGCATGACCATCAAGCCCACGAGGTAGGGCGTGAAGCTCTCCGCCGCGCGCGGTGTGGGCGCGTGCTCGACGCGTGCGCGCAGAAAGGCACCGAGGCCGGGGCTCGCCCGCTCGATGGCTTCTTCCGTCGCGGGTACCGGCAGTGCGCGCGTCTCGACGGCGATGGCTGCGGCCGCACGCAGGCGCAGCACGAGCTCGAACAGGCCGAAGCCAAAGCCCACCGTCATCAGCGCCATGATCGACAGCGCGAGCGCGTCTTTGCCCACGTACACGAGCGAGGTGCGCGAGAGCACCGCGAGTCCGACGAAGCCGGGCAGGGCCACCGCCAAGAGGGAAGGGCCGATCTCACGCAACATCTGAGCTCGCTTCATGTTCCCTCCGCGTGGGCGGCGGCGCGTACGAGCCCCTCGACGCTGCGCCGCATGTGTCCGAAGAGCGCCTTCGCCATGCGCACGCAGCGCTCGCGATAGCGTCCAATCCAGCCGTCGTCCGACGTCCAGTCGCCGAGGTCGTCGGCCGTGAACTCCATCGGCAGGGCCTCGAGGGCGTGCCCCAGCGCGCGCACGAACGTCAGGTGCGCCGCGTGCTCCATGCGGTCGAAGAGCTCGCCCATCTTGGCCTGCATGCTGCGCGTGAGTGCCGCGTCGAGCCGTTCGAGCCGGTCGGCCTTGGGACCGAGCACGCGCACGTCGTGCACGATCTCCCAGCGCAGTGTGGCGACGTGCGCCTGGGCCTGACGCAGGCTCGTGCTCAGGGCCCTGCGGAACGGCTCGCTCAGCTCATCTGCCAGGCGCTGCACGAGGGGCTCGGGGCGCTCGCCGCGCAGATCGTAGCGGGCCAGGATGGCCTCGAGCTCTTCGCGCCCCGGCACGCTCGGCGATCGGCGGCCTGTCATGGGCTTCAGGGCCATGGGCTCGAGGGCGTCGAGGCGTGCGCTCACGTCTTCGAGCAGGCGCGCGCCGAGCTCTGTGGCTTCGGGATGAGGCGCCACGTTCGACGGGCCGGCTTCGAGCAGCTCCGCCAAGGCCACGCTGCCTGGGAAGTCCATCAGCGCGGCGAGCACCTCGGCGGGGTTCTGCGGCGCGGTCCGCTCCGGCTCGAAGCCCCCCCCAGGGCGAGGAGCCGGAATCAGTGCGGAACCGAGTGCGCCCGACGGCGCGAGCGTATTCGAGTCCATCTTGAGGCCAGCGAGTAATGGGGGTTTTGCCGCGCCGCAAGGGGGCATTGGGGGCAGATCGCGAAACCATGGCGCTTTTTTTCGACGTTCACCCCCGAGATGGCGCAAAACACGCGATCGTCCGAGGCCTGTGTGAAATCTCCGGCCTGGGCGTGAATTGGGGGAAAGGCCTCGCCCTTTTTCGCGTAGCTGGAGCGGCGACGGGAGGTCGTGTGACGAAGGTCGAGTCCAGCACCGAGCCCCGCGCGTTCGAGCCCAGGCGTCTGTGGGCCGCCGTGCGCGGTCGGATCCGGCTCCTTGGCTTGGTGGGGCTGCTCGGGTTGTTCGGCGGTGCCCTGGTCGCCAAGCTGGCGGTGCCCGTGTCGCCCGTCGCAGAGGTTGGCCTCTCGCTGCCTGCGACGGCCAAGACCGGCCTGCCCTCCCTCGACGACGAGCTGCTCGCGCGCGTGGCGGGCGGTTTGGGTGTGCGAGATCGGCAGGCGCTCGGTGGGGCGCTCGCGCTCAACGTCGGCCGGGGTCGCGCGCTCACGCTCACGGCGCGCGCGGAGACCGCCGAGGATGCGCTGCGCTTGGCCGACGCCACGGCCACGGAGCTCGTGCGGGGCAGTCGGGAGCGCGTCGAACGCGAGAAGGCGGGCCGCGGAGCCGTCGCTCAGATCGAGCTCACGGCCGCGCGCGCCGAGGCTGAGGCTCAGAACGCACGGCTGTCGCGCGCGCTGGCGGAGGAGGGCACGCGCGACCTCCGCGTGGACGTCGCACAGGCGAAGGGGCGCCTCGACCAACTGCAGGCAGAGGCCGAGCGAGTCGCGAACAGCGCCACCGTCTCCGAGTCGGCACCCGTGACGGTCGATCGTTCGCAGGCCACGTCCGCCGCCGCGACGCAGCTCAAGCGAGCGCAGCGCGAGCTGAGCGCGCTTCTCGCTGAGCACGGAGAGCAGCATCCGAGCGTCGGCATGCTGCGCGCTCGCATCGCCAGACTGCGCGCACTCGCGGCGCGGCCACGCGCCTCAGCAGCCCAGCGTAGTGCGACCGACGCACAGGGTAGACAGTCCCAGCGCCTCGCGACACAGCTTCAAGAGCAGCGTCTCGAGCTCGAACGCCTACGCAGCATCGAGATCGATCTCGCACCCCTGCTCTCCGCCAGCGAGGCTGCACGGCGGCGCCTCGCGCGCGCTGAGCGCGAACATGCCGCAACGCTCGCGCCAGCCGCGACGCTGAGCGTCACTTCGCGGGCGCGCATCATCGAGGTGAGTCGCGTCGCGCTGCGCGGGGTGGTAGCGCTGCTCGCGCCCCTGCTCGCGCTTCTGTTCATGGTGGGTGTCGTGCTGTTCGAGGAGCTGCGCGGCTTTCGCATCTGCGCGGCGAGCGAGCTGGCCCATTTTCTATCGGTGCCCGTGCTCGCCACCTCGCGCTGGCCGGCTGAGAGCGAGCGTCTCGAAGCGCTCGTGGACGTGCTCTCGGACGCGGCGCTCGAAGCCGCGGGCATGACCCTCGTGTTGCCTTTCAGCGATCTCGAACGCCCGCTCGCCGCGACGTTGGCCGCGCAGCTCAACCAGCGAGCCCAGCGGCGCTTCCGCAGCGCGAACGGTGCACGCGTAACCGTGGCGCAGGTGTGGCAAGGCGAGGTCGACGGACCCAGGCTCAGGCGGGTGGCCGAGGTGGCCGACCGCG
>CAYNOM010000402.1:0-6218 GCA_964398415.1 uncultured Polyangiales bacterium
GCTCGGCACCGCCGTCGTGCACGCAAAGCCCTCGGGCGCTCCGAGCGCGGCGGCCAACTCGAACGCCGAAAAGGCCGAACGCGCGCGCCCGAAGAGGAGGAGGCCCGAAGTGGCCGTGCCTAGGGCAGCGAGCCCGAAGGCCTTGGTGAAGGGTAAGAGCCGCGCGAAGCAGAGCGAAAAGAAGCGGGAAAGCAAACACTGCTTCGCGCGCGAGGTGCACGTCGTCAGAAAGCGCGGAGACGAGATCGAGCATCGCCATCTCGCGCTCACCCACTGTGACGGGACACCGAACCCGGCAGCCGTCGACTCAGTCAGCGTGCTCTCGCGCGCCCGAGACGTCGGTCGTCCGTACATGCCCGAGATCCGTGCCTACAAGCGACGCCCGCAGAAGCAGCGCAAGGTCGACTATCTCAGCGAGCACGTCATGCGCGTGCATCCCGACCTGCTCGTCCGGCTGCAGAAGGTGGCCGATCACTTCGCGGGAAAGACGCTCGAGATCATCTCCGGCCATCGCCCCGACGCGCGCGTCACGAGTCGTCACCATCATGCGCGGGCCCTCGACATCCGGGTCGAAGGGGTGTCACGCGAAGCGCTGCGCGACTTTCTGCGCAAGCTCCCCGACACAGGCGTCGGCTACTATCCACACAGCTATTTCGTCCACATGGACGTGCGCGAGGGCAAGGGCTACTGGGTCGATCGCAGCGGCCCAGGGGAGGAGGCCGACTACGGAACCTGGCCGCCCACGAAACGAGAGATCGAGCGCGCCACGGCGGCCGTGGTGGCCGAGGCGAAGCGCAACCTGTCGAAGCTCACCGCCGACGTGAAGGTCAGCGACGGGGAGGCCAGCGACGCGACGCCGCGGGAGGCTGTCGACGACGAGCCCGAGGCGTCGGACCTCACACGCGCCGAAGTGGCGCGCATCCGCGCCGAGGCTCTGGCGGTCATCGAAGCGCTCTAACACGGCTACGACTTCGTGCGCGCCGGGCGTCCGAGCGCGGCGCGAAGCGCGTGTACCACGATGCAGGTGCGCGAGTCAGTGGCCTGTTCGGGCTCGTTCTGGTGCTAACGTGAGGTGCATGGACCGTGCTCGACCGCCGTCTGTTTTGTGCGCGCTCCTACTCTGTTTTACCCTGCCGGCTTGCGGACGCATCGGATTCGATGACGCCGTGCGCCAGAATGCCGACTCGGGAGGCGACGGGTTGGATTCGGGGCAGCGTTCGATCGCACGCGGATCGGTGCCGGGCGACGGTGGGACGGAGCGCGGCACCGGTGGCACCTTACCTACCGACGGCGCAAGCCCTAACGGTAAGACGGTCGATGCGGCATCCCCCACGCATGACGCTGGTGCGCCCCACGACATAGATGCAGGCGCCGACCCGTGGACCTACGGTACTGCGTGCGCGTCTGCCTCGGTCGCTGCGTGCTGGTACGGGCCAGGCTGGAACTACCGGCGCCGCATCACGATCCCGGGCGCTCGCGTGTCGGGCGACCACACACACTTTCCGGTGCTCGTGACGGCCGCCCTCCCTGAATGGAAGAGCACCGCCAACGGGGGCCACGTGGCACGCGTCGATGGGGGGGATCTGGTCTTCACTGCAGAGGATGCCGTCACCAAGCTCGACCACGAGATCGAGGGCTACACCGCCGCGACGGGGCAGCTCGTTGCGTGGGTCAAGGTCCCGATTCTTTCGGCCTCCAAAGACACCGTCTTGCATGTCTACTACGGCAACGCGAGCAGCACAGACCAGCAGAGCCCCGTGCAAGTGTGGGACGATGGCGGCAGCGACTTTTTCCGGGGCGTGTGGCACATGGCGGAGACCGGTGTCAGCCCTCGCCTCGATTCCACCAAGTTCGCAAACCACTGCGTGGTGGCTGGCTACGAGGGAGACGAAGCCACGAGCGGTGTATCCGCAGGTGCCGACCAACTAGACGGCGTGGACGACACGCTCAACTGTGGAGCCGACGCAAGCCTCAACCTGCGCGCCGCCCTGACCGTGTCGGCGTGGATCAGGCCGTCCTCGCGGCCATTGCTGGACGAGTGGTACAACGGGCCGTGGAAGACAGCCTACGGCCTTTATCTGTTCGGATGGTCCGACACGGAGACCTACCTAGGCGTCGATTTCTACATCGATGGCCAGCGACAGGACACCTGGACTCGCGGCACCACCGACATTGCTCCCAACGCGTGGGTCTACGTGGCTGCGACGTACGACGGGACGTACCTGCGCGCATACGTCAACGGCGCGCTCGAGTACTCCCTGCGGCGAGCTGGCACGTTGGACGACTCGTCCGCCACGAGCCTGACCTTCTCGAACCCCGAGGGGGGCAACGCCTTTCTACACGGCGCGCTCGACGAGGTACGCGTCTCGAGCGTCGCGCGCAGCGCCCCATGGATCGCCACGGCATTCAACAACCAGAGCAACCCCGCGACCTTCATCAGCGTAGGCGTGGAAGAACCGCGACAGCAGCCATAGCCAGACCTCCAAAGCATCAGAGCGCGAGCAGCTCGAGCAGAACGTCCGCCGCTCCCATGTCTCCCGGCGAGGCTCCGTCGATCACGAGGGTGTAGTCACCGGGCTCGAGCGCTGCGGACAGTGCATTGATCGTGGGCTCGCCCGCGCTCGCGGGGCGATTGGTTGATTGGACCTCAAAGCATGCGATCTCGGATGCTTCGTCTCCGCAACCGCGACGCAGGTACATCACGGCGCCGAGCTCCGGCTCCTCGAGGGTCGCCCGCAGCAAGGACGGCACATCGACATGGACGGAAAGCAACACCTCGGGAGCGTCCGCGCCCCCGCAGCTGCCACGCATCGAGGAAGGCGCAGAGAAGGTGTCGATGGCATACCGACCCGGCTCCACGGGCAAGGCGAGCGCCCGCTCACAGCGCGCGCTTTCGGGCTCCGCGGGCGGCTCGTCGATGCGCTCGACCGCGATGGCGTACATGCCCTCCTGGGCGGACGAGTAAGAGTCGGTGATCACGAAGTAGCGTCCCGCCTCGAGCGACACCGCGATCTGGGAGCGCAAGCTGCCCCCAAAATCGTCGTTGCAGGCGAGCTCAGTCGAAGGGTCCTCACAGCGCGCACGCACGTAGAGCGCACCGTCGTACTCGGTTTGTTGCCGAATGCGCACGCGCGACGGAACCGCGAGATCGAGGCTGTGCACGTGGTCCGGGCCGCGCGCGCCCCCTGCACACGTGGCACTCATCTGGTCGGGTGCTCCCAAGGTTGAGCCGCGAAAGGTCGTGGCCGCTGCGAGGGGCGTCGCCCGAGCGCACACTTGCCCCAGGTCGACGAGCGGATCCTGTTGGACGAAGAGCTCGAAGGTGCCGCGCTCGGCCGCGATGCCGTCGACCACCACGAAGTACTCGCCAGGCCCCACGGTGGACGAGAGGCTCGCGTGATGGACGTCGCCGCGTGGTGTGTCGTCGACGCAGGCAAGCGCGCGCGAGCCCTCGGCCGGAAACAGCGCGAGCGCGCCATCGAAATCGATGCTCTGCAGGTCGACGCGCAAGACGGCGCGCGCATCGATCGCGAGTCGATACACGCACTGGGATGCTGCCCCCCGGGCGCACTCCGCCCCGCGCTCCGAAAGGTGTGGCTCGGTGACGCCGAGCACGGGACGACCGATGACAAGCCTGCTGCCGCAGGCAAGGAGCTCGGGCTTTGTCGCCTCGAGACCGTGCCGAGGCGCGGCTTTTTGCTTCTGGCAGGCCGAGGTCGCGAGGACGAGCGCCCCGAGCCACGCCAGAGCCGACGAGCTACGCATGGCGCGATTGTCCCGCGTTCGAAGGGTCGCGTACAGCCGACGCGCGCCAGGCCGAGCCCCAGCGAGCACGGATGCTAGACTCCACCCATGGCGTCCCCCGTATGCCCGATCTGCAACAGCCCGTGCGAACGCTACCCGAAGAACGAGGCGTTCCCATTCTGTTCCAAGCGCTGCAAGCTCGCCGATCTGCACAACTGGCTTGGCGAACGCTACGTGCTGCCCGATGAAAGCGCAGCACCGAGCGATCTCGACGATGCCGAGGATGAGTCCCGCCTACTGCACTGACGTGGGAAGCTCCCACTGACTCAGGCCACGAGCGTCTCGCCTTCGCGGCCCGCGAGCTGCCTGTGGCGCTCGGCCAGCTCGGCCGCCACGGGGCCGCGTCGGCCAGATCCGAGCACCCGTTCATCGAGGGCGCGCACGGTGATGATCCCGGCGCCCGAGCCACTCAGGAAGACCTCGTCGGCCGCAAACAGATCGTGCCGGCCGAGCACTCGCTCCTCGACGCTCAGGCCCAGGTCGGGTGCGAGCTCCATCACGACACCGCGCGTGATGCCCTCGAGACAACCTTCGCTGCCGGGCGGCGTGAGAAGCCTCTTGCCCTTGAGCACGAATACGTTCGCCACCGACGCCTCGGCGACGTGACCGCGCGCATTGAGGATGAGTGCATCGTCTGCGCCGCGCTGCCTTGCTTCGAGCTTGGCCAGCACCGAGCCGAGGTAATTGAGGCTCTTGACCCGCAGGTCGAGCACGTCCGCCTGCGGTCGGCGCAGGCTCGAGGTGATGAGCGACAGGCCGCGCTCGCGCTGCTCCTCGGAGAAGAGCTTGATGCTGCTCACGATGCAGAACAGCGTGGCCCTGGGGCACGTGGTGGGGTCGACGCCGAGGGGGCCCTCGCCACGCGTGACGACGAGGCGGATGTAGGCCTCGGGCTCCGCGTAGGCGCGCACGGTGTCCTCGACGATGCGGCGGATCTGCGCGACCTCGAAGGGCAGCGAAAGGCCGATGGAGCGCGCACCGAGCGCGAGCCGCGCCATGTGCTGATCGATGCGGAACACCCGTCCCGCGATCACGCGCATGCCCTCGAACACCCCGTCGCCGTACAAAAGGCCGTGATCGGTCACGGCCACCTTGGCCTCGTGGCCGTCGACGATCTCGCCCCCGATCCAAACCTTCATGACTTCACCTCGAGCTCGCTCGCGCCGGTAGCGAGTAGCGCAGGGCATGAGACGCGACAAGCCCATCCCCGCACGAGCACCTGGGCGCACCCCCTCGTTGGGGGGCCGGTATAGAGCTGTCGAAAAGGGGCTCGTCAGTGGCGTTCGCACACGAAGGCAAAGGTGCCCTCGGTGCAACCGCCCGCGCAGTCGGAGTCGTCCCAGGTCCCGTTGGCAGAAATGCGGGTGCAGTCCTGCTGGCCGAAGACACCGCCAAGGCAGTTGTCGGGCTTGGTCGCAGCCCAGCGCGTGTACGACGGTGCGGCACCGCGAGTGTCTCCGCCAGGCACGAGCCAGACGAAGCTGCCCTCGGCGTCGCGATCGCTCAGACCTATCCAGCTCGGTGCGCTGATCTGCGCTGCGACGAAGGCGTTCTCCTCGGCGTCGTCGATGATGACGAGATCGCGGCCCACTGCCTGACAGCGCGAGCGCGCGTCATCCCAGGTCACGCTGTCGGTGCAGAACAAGTAGCGACGGCCCCCGTGCTCGCTCTCGGTGCAGCCCTCGGGCACGGCACAGCCGGAGTCGGGGCATGGATCGATCCCACTCGCTGCATCGAGCGATCCATCTCTCGTGGTGGCGCCGTCCTGTGCGTCGGGTGAGTGCGACGACCGACCGGCATCGACGGGAGACGCCGGCGCGCGGCCCCCATCCATGTCGCCGTCGACGCGCGACAGATCGGCCTCCATGAGCGGCGGCAGGATGGGGTTCGTCTCGGACAAACGACACCCGACCTGCCCTGCGAGCATCAGGCATGTGACGAAGCTCAGGCTGTAGCGCGGCAACGCCATGTCGACCCCATGTTCTAGGGCAGAAGAATCGCCCGCGCGAGCGGCTCGCTCGCACAAAGCACTAGTGAAACACCCCTCACCAACGAAAGCGCTTTACTGAAACACGCGTCATCAAATAGAACAAGTTCTATCTTTGGCTAGAAACACGTTCATGCCGTAGACAAGCGCGGTTTCCGCGACCCCCAAACATCGGCACGGTGCACTTTGCCGCGCTGACGTATTACGGTGTCTCGGCTTCGAACGTGGAGAGGGTGGTTGGCCATGCGTGGATCGTTGTGTGCCTCAGCGTTGGCTCTGGCGATGGCTCTGTGCGGCTGCACGGCCGAAGACAAGGTGCTCGAGGCCGATGACTCGGGTGTGAACAGCGGTGACACCGACGCGGGCGGCAACGGCGCGAGTAACGGTGGCACGAGCGACGGCGGCGGCGGAAACGCCAACGGCGGAA
>CAYNOM010000403.1:0-6216 GCA_964398415.1 uncultured Polyangiales bacterium
CGAGCTCGCCGATGGCCGCCTGGTGCGGGCAGATCGCGTCACCCGTGTCGAGCGTCAAGCCCGGCCCAAGGGTGTCGCCGCGGATGCGCGCTGGATCGACGTCGACCTCGCGAGCCAAGCGCTGGTGGCCTACGAGGGTGACCAGCCGGTCTACGCGACCCTGGTGTCGACGGGCCGTGTGCGGCGCAGCAACAATCCCATGCTCAATCATGAGACGCCCACCGGTCGCTTCCGCATCCTGAGCAAACACGTCAGCGCCACGATGGACGGCGACCACGCCGTGTTTGGCCCGTATTCACTGGAGGATGTGCCCTATGTGCAGTTCTTCCAGGGCGCGTTCGCGCTGCACGGGGCGTTCTGGCACGACAAGTTCGGTCGCCCCGCGAGCCATGGCTGCATCAATCTTGCTCCAAAGGATGCGCTTTGGCTCTTCAATTGGACGAGTCCAGAGGTCCCCTTGGTGTGGCACGCGGCCTATCCACGTGGGGCCACTCAGGGTACTTGGCTTGTGATTCGGGGCACGACCCCACGCGGATGAGCTTGACCAGACCTGGACGTGGATCCAGGAATCGGCGCGCCCTTTGCAGAGGTTTCCGCCCATGACGGCCCCCCTGACCACCGCCCCCGCGCCTGGCCTGCCCCCCTTCTCCCAGGTGCTCAAGTCCCGCGAGGTAGAAGACCCGGTCAACCTCTGGGTCCACCGCCCCCTGGCCTACGCCTTCTGCTGGGCCGTGTTCCGCACCCCCGTCACCCCCAACCAGGTGACTCTGTTCGCGATCCTGCTCGGCCTCGCTGCCGCGGGATGCTGGGTCGAGGGCAGTCCGGCGGCCATGGTGTGGGGTGGGGCGCTGCTCTGGAGCTCGGCGATCATGGATGGCGCGGATGGCATCCTCGCCAGGGCCAAGAACTTACAGTCTGCCTTCGGCCGCGCCCTGGACGGCTCTGCAGACATGATCGTGGGGCTCGCGACCGTGGCGGCCTGCATCTACCACCTGGGCGTCCAAGGGGCTGGTTTCACAACCTTCGGGCTGGCAGCTCTTGCCGTCATCACGACGGTTTGGCAGCTGAATCTCTACGACTTCTACAAAGAGTTGCACATGCGCCAGACGCGCCTCGACCGGGGCGGTGAGAGCGACAGCGTCGACGAGGTCGTCGTGTTGCGCGATAGCGACACCGTGAAGCGTTCGCCCTGGTATACGCGCCTCTCCATGCGCCTTTACGCCGACTATCTGGCGTTTCAGGAGTCGCTGATCGAGCGCACGAACCCGGGCGCCAAGCGTCTGCTCACTGGGGTCGCGCGCAGCGAACAGAGCGCGCAGATTTACCGCCGCCACAATCGCGGTCCAATGCGCTTGTGGATGGCGGTGTCCCTGGCGCCCCACTCGTATCTATTCGCAATCTTTGCGATGTTCGATCGCCTCGACCTCTACCTGTTCACGCGCCTCGGCGTCATGGGGGCGATCATGGTGGCCGCGATCGTCACCCAGCGGCGCGCGACCGCGCGCACCCTCGCTGAGTTCGAGCAGTCGTCGTTCCTCGCACCACCCGCGGCCGCCTGAGGGCTGGCACAAGGGCTGCATGTAGAACGAGCATCCCCTGTTTCCGTAGTCTTGACGGGCGCTTGCCGCGTCACTGATGCAGTGCGGCAACATGGGTGTGGCGAGATTTCACGGTTGTGTGAAGGCGGTGCCACGGTGTGGGTGTACGTAGCGAAAGGCAAACCATGAAGCGCGCAATCATCTTGGCTGCCGGTAAGGGTGAGCGTCTGGTCAACGGGCTCAGCTTCCCGAAGCCCATGAAGCGTGTGGGTGGGGTTCCCCTCATCGTGCGTGCGATACGCAACCTCGAGCGCGCAGGCGTTGACGAGGTGATCGTCATCATCGGCCACCTGGGCGAGGTGCTGCGGAGAGGTCTCTCCCAGCACAAGTTCAACCTCGACCTGCGCTTCGTCCAAAACGACGAGTTCGACAAGCCGAACGGCACCTCGCTGCTCAAGGCGCGAGCATTCGTTCGCGGGCCCACCTTCGTGCTGATGAGCGAACACCTTTGGGCGCCCGATCTCATCGCCCCCATCGACGCCTTCGACCTCGGCGCGGACGAAGCCGTGCTCGGCATCGACTTCGACATCGAACGCTGCATCGATATCCCCGACGCGACCAAGGTGCTGCTCGAGGGTGATCGCATCGTGCAGATCTCGAAGGAGCTGCCTTCGTATCACGCGCTCGATACCGGCGTGTTCAAGATCACCGAGGCGCTCATCGAAGAGCTCGCGAGGGCCGAGGGGCCCCAGGGGTGTTCCCTCTCGCAGGGGGTGCAGGCGCTCGCGGCTCGCGGCGCCATGAGAGCGGTTTCGGTGGGCACGGCCATGTGGATCGACGTGGACACGCCCATGGCCCACACCTTCGCCGAGCGGCAGCTCACGCGATACGGCGATGCGTTGCAGCCCATGGGCTACGGGCTGCGTTCGGTGGCCGTCGGCGGCTGACGCGCTGCGGCTCATCCGCTCGCCCTGACGCCCTCATCAACGCGAAGCGCCCCGCAACGCGAAACGCCCCGCAATCTCGACGGTTGCGGGGCGATCGGCGTTGTCGGCTCGAGCTCAGCTCAGAGATGCGCGCGGATCGACTTCAGCAGCGCCTTGGCGTCCGGGCCGGTCTTGTTCGCGAACTCGTCGGCGATCTTGCTCGTCGCCTTTTTGAATGGCTCCATCTCGGCGGCGCTCGGTTCGTGCACCGTGACGCCGGCGCGCTTGAGGTTCTCGACCAGGATCGGGTCCATCGAGCGCACCCCCGTGCGGCCGTCCGCTTCGATTTTGGCCGGAGTGTCGGCCAGGACCTTCTGCAGATCGGGGGGCAACGTGGCGTACCAGCGCTTCGACATCACGACGACCCCTGGCTGGTAGCAATGACGACTCATGGTCGCGTGCTTGACCGCTTGGTACCAAGACGCCGCGAAGGCGTAGAGAGGCGTGTTGTCGAACCCGTCCACCACGCCGGTCTGGAGCGACGTCAGGACGTTGGTGATGTCGATGGGCACGGCGGTGGCGCCGAACGCCTTGTAGGTGTTGATGTGCACGGGCGACTCCTGGGAACGCATGCGCAATCCCTTGAGGTCAGCCGGTGTCTTGATGGGCTTGTCCTTCGAGAACCAAGAGCGGAAGCCGTTTTCCGCCCACTGGGCGAACACGAAGCCGCGCTTGTCGAGGATCTGCTTGACGAGCTCCTTGGTCGGCCCGTCGAAGACCTTGTCGGCCTGTTCGAAGCTATCGAAAAGGAAAGGGGCTTCGATGACGTTCAGCTCCTGCACGAGCGAGCCCATGGCGCCGGCCGAGCCACCGAACACCTCCAGGCTGCCCTGAGCCGTACGGCGCACGAGGGCCTTCTCGCCCCCGAGGGAGCCCCCCATGAACATCTTGACCTTGATGCGGCCGCCAGACTTCTCCTCGGCGTGCTTCTTGAAGGCCCTGAGCTGTTTTTCCCAGGGCGTCCCCTCAGGCGCCACCGTGGCGACGCGTACGGTGACCTCGCCATCGGCGCTTGCGAGCTGCGTATCGCTCGCGAATAGCGCCCCGAAACCCAGTGCGGCCACGAGTGCGGCGCTCCATCGCAGTGTTCTCTTCACGCGAACCTCCCGATCTCGACAGCTACGCAGCAGCCGAGGCGATCATTCAAAGAGCTCGGGCCCCTGCTTCTTGAGCAAGGCGGCCTTTTTCTGTTCGATGCGGTTTTCAGGGCCCAATTCCGGGATGGAGTTCGGGTCGCCGTTGATGACGTAATCCAGGTGCTCGTCGAACATCTTGCGATCCTGAGACTTCACCGCCAGATCGGCCGCCATGAGCGTGTGGGTCCCGAAGTAGTTCGGGTGCGCGGCCAACGACTTCTCGAAGTGCTCCTTCGACTTCACGAGGTCACCGCCCGCAAACGATGGAGCGCGGGCGTAGAACACACCGAAGTAGCGGTCGGGCCCCGCGTAGAAGTAGGCGGCGTCCTTATCCAGGCACACCTGCATCGTCTGCTTGATCTCGTCCTTGTGGCTCAGCAGCGTGGCAAAGCCCTTGGCGGAGGCCCACTTGCCGAGGCTCGATGCGCGCCAGTAAAGAAGCGGCACGCCGCTCTTGTCGAGCTCCGAGGCCGCTTCCTCGATCTTCGCACCGTCACGCATCTTGGCGCCGAAGGCCGGGAAAAGGGCGACGAGGCCACGCTCTGCAACGGTCACGCCCTTCTCGAACGTGGCCAGCATGTCCGCTTCGGCGCCATCGCCCGAGTGAAAGCGCACATGACCGTCGGCGAGCAGATAGTACCCGCGCGCCAGCTTCTCCCAGGCTGCTGCGTTTTTCGAGTCGGCCTCGATGACCTTCTCCCAGTGTCCGAGAGCTTCGCGCAGCTTGTCCTCGCTGTCGCGCTGCTCCCAGGCTTGGTCGCCCGTGGCCAGCATTTGCTGAATCGTGTCTGCGGCCGGGGTGGCACCACCCGATGTCGAAGCGGCAGGCTTGGCCTCCGTTTCCTCCCACGCCGCGGTTCGTCCGCCGCACGCGCCGAGTGCCAAAGCTCCCATGATCGCCAAGGTCGCAAATCGCGTACCTGCCATCGTTCCCTCCTCCGATGTTTCTCGCGCGCAAGACGCGCCCGCGACCCGATAGCACAGCCCCCTCCAGATGCGTCAATGTGAACTTCGAAAACATGCTTGGGCCGCGAGCCAGAGTTGCGACGACGGGAGGGGCATGCTACCGAATGCGCGACAGTACAGGGTTGCCGCGCGGCGGGCCCAGCAGGGCTCGCCTTTTTTCTTATTCACGCGGCCTGGTCGACGCTGTCACACGCTACATGCCGACGCAGCTCGCAAATCAAAACGCCCTCGAAGCGCTCATCGTCCCGGTCTGTGAGGCCGAGGGCGTCGAGCTCGTCGACGTGCGCCATCAGATTGAGCGTGGCGGCGCGGTTCTACGCGTTCTGATCGAGCGTCCGGGCGCCGAGCATCTGGCGAAGGGCACCGGCAGCGTCACTCTGGACGACTGCACGCGCGTGAGTCGTGCGCTGTCGGCCGCGCTCGACGCGGATGAGAGTGTGATTCGTGGAGCCTATCGGCTCGAGGTCAGCTCGCCCGGGATCGAGCGACCGCTGATCAAACAGCGCGATTTCGAGCGCTTTTCCGGGCGCGAAGCGCACGTTGCGCTGCGGCGCGTCGAGCCTGGGGAGCGCAAGCATTTCACAGGCACCCTCGTCGGCCTCCGGGACGGCGATGTGGTGCTCGTCGACGAACAGGGCGAGGAGTCGCGGTTTCCTTTCGACCGCATCTCCAAGGCGCATCTCGTCTATCGCTTCTAGTTGTACTCGTGCACGAACGGACAGTGGGCACTCCGGTGCCCAGAGGTGGAACTCATGCAACAGGGCACGCTTTCGCTGCAGAGCATCATCGAGCAGGTCAGCAAGGAGAAGGGGATCGATCCCCAGATCCTCATCGAGACGATGGAACAAGCCATCCTGACCGCCGCGAAACGCACCTTCGGGATCAGTCGTGAGCTCGAGGCCCGGTTCAACGAGGACACCGGGGCGGTGGACCTCTATCAGTACATGACCCTCGTCGAGAGCGTGGAGAACCCCGAGCGCGAGATCAGCGCGGTCGATGCAAAGCGCTACGGGCTCGAGGCAGAGCTCGGCGAGGAGCTGGGTTTCCAGATCTTCTACCTGCGCGAAGACGCCGAGCGCGCGCGCCAGCAGGACCGCGAGTTCGGTGATCTGCTCAAGCTCTCGCAGCAACGCCAGGGCTTTGGCCGCATCGCCGCGCAGACGGCCAAGCAGGTCATCATCCAGCGTGTGCGCGACGCGGAGCGCGAGATCATCTTCAACGAGTTCAAGGATCGTCGCGGCGAGATCGTCACGGGCATCGTGCGCCGCTTCGAGCGTGGCTCGAACCTGATCGTCGACTTGGGACGTACTGAGGCCGTGCTGCCTTCGCGCCAGCAGACGCCGCGCGAGAGCTACCGCCCTGGCGATCGCGTGGTCGCGCTCTTGCTCGACATCGACCGCGAGGCACGCGGGCCGCAGATCATTCTCTCGCGCACCGACGTGGGCCTTCTGATCAAGTTGTTCGAGATGGAAGTGCCCGAAATCTACGAAGGCATCGTCCGTATCGTGGCCGCGGCACGTGAGCCCGGGGCTCGCTCCAAGATCGCCGTGTCGAGCCGCGATTCTGACGTCGACCCGGTGGGTGCCTGCG
>CAYNOM010000404.1:0-6197 GCA_964398415.1 uncultured Polyangiales bacterium
AACGACGTTGGACGACGACGGCAATTTTCTTCTGGTCGACCCGCGCACCGGTGAGGTGTTGAGCGCCAACCTCAACCTCTACAACGTCGGCATGGACTACTACCGCTTCCTCATCCAGGACTACCTGGAAGAGAACGGTGGTCTGCAGAAGCCGGACGCCGACAAGCCCTGGGAGCAGATCGCCTGTGAGCCCGGCACCACCGTGGCACCGGTGACCAGCGAAGGACGCCTGCGCACCACGCTGTTCGACGCGATGCGCAAGGTGATGGACGTCGATCAGGCCTACGATGAGGGCGCCGATGCGCGTGATCTCTTCCTGCCCACGCCATCGCGTGGTTGGGAGACATTCCTCGCCGACTACCACCGCCTACTCCCAGAGCTGCGCTTCGTGGAGCCCGGCTACAACCCCTACGTGTGGCGCACCGCCAGCGCCATGGATCCGGCCGAGTTCGAGGCGCTCCGCGAGTCTGAGATGGCGTTCCGCAAGGAGGCCGAGGACATCTCGCTCAATCAGAACCCCTTCGACGGCATCGCGCTACACACGCGTGAGGGCATCGAAGCGCAGCTCGACTTCCATCAGCGCTTCCGTACGTGGCGCAACGACGTCAAGCGCCTCGAGATGCTGAAGACCAACCTGCTCGCGGCCCGCAACATCTACACCGTCGATGGCGCCGACGCGCTCGGAGCGGTGTCGAAGTCGGCGCGTCTGTGCACGGCCGCCGGCAAGTGGGAGAGCGACGCAGAGTACTCCGAGCGCATCATCACCCAGGTGGTCAACCACGTCGCGGTGCACGAGTTCGGACACAACGTCGGCCTGCGCCACAACTTCTACGGCAGCGTCGACACCAAGCACATGGAGGACGGTGAGCTCTCGTCGTCGGTCATGGACTACGTACGATCTCAACACGAGGGTGTCAGCGATCCGAACTGGGGCGCCTACGACGTGGCGGCACTCACTTGGATCTACGGCACGAAGGACAAGCGCGCCGAGGTCATGAAGAAGGACCTCCTGTACTGCACCGACGAGCACCGCCTGCGCTCTCCACTGTGCTACGCGCACGACCTCGGCGTGACGCCAGCACAGATCGTCCTCAACGCCATCGAGGACTACGACCTCACCTACAAGTTCCGCAACAAGCGCGCCTTCCGCACGTTCTGGGACACCTCGACGTACTACGGCGGCGTCTACTCGCGCATCTTCGAGATGCTGCGCATGTACAACCTGGCGGTGTTCGACTGGGGCGGCGGCAAGATCCAAGACACGCTCAAGCGCCTCGACCAGCTCGGCGGTGGCACCGTGCTCACCAACGACGAGTACGACGAGATCGCCGGCGACTTCGCGCAGGAGGCGGAGGCCGCGGTGCTGATGATCACCGCCTTCTTCGACGCCGTGGTCAACCAGTCGGCCTCGTTCCGCAACTACGCCACGGAGTTCGACCCGTACTACGGCGATCCGCTTCGGCTCGGCATCATCTTCGACAAGCTCGTCGCGACTGAGGCCTTCATGGACCTCCACGACGTCAGCAACTACAACCCGAACGTCCAGACCTACGTGTCCATCTACGACTCGCCGTACACGAGTCGCCACCGGGCGCTCGGCAAGCGCGTGCTCGATAACATGCTGGGCGCCAGCTACGACACGTTCCCCTGGTTCCGCTACTACGCGATGATGATCTTCGGGTCTGTCTCGAACGACAGCTCGTTCTCGAGCACCGAGATGAAGGAGCGCATCGCCATGCGCCGCATCGAGAGCCTCGAGCGCCTCGCGGAGGAGTACGGTCCGAACGCCCACGCCACGGCCACGGCCGCAGGCAACCCCGGCCAACTCTTCGAGTTCAATGGCGAAGAGTATGTGTACACCTACCTCGCCGAGCGCGGCTTCCACCTGGTGGCCAACCGCTCGCGCAACCCGGTAAGCTTCAAGTTCATCCGCGACTACAACGAGCGGCTGAACGAGCTCGCCGACGACACGGCCGACAACTACGGCCTGAAGATCATGCTGGCGTACTACGAGTACTTCAACAACTTCTCGGGGTACTGAGCATGACCTCTCGAGCAAGTCGGAAGCTCAGCGCGCTTTCGTGCGGCGCACTGCTCTTCTGGGCGAGCGGCGTGACGGCCCAGGCGGCGCCGGCCACGGATGCAAGTGCAGAAGCGACGGCGGCCCCGGCGGCGCCGGCTGCTGAAGCAGCGTCCGAGCCTGCTCAGCCGCCGCCAGCTGGCATCAGGCTTTCGACGTCCACGGGAGGCGCGAGAGTCGACGGCGATGAGCAGCCCGAACAACCCAAGACCTGCGGCTCCGGCTCGATCGCGCTGTCGAGCGGTGGCTGCACCAAGCCCTGGCGCCTGATCGGTTATGCCGAGTACCGTCAGCTCGCCGTCACCGACGAGGATCCGGCGGCCGGTCGCTCCATGCGCATGTTCGTGCAGGGCAGCTACCGCGTTGCCAAGAAACACAACGTCCAGCTGTGGGGGCGCGTTCGCTACCTCCAGAACTTCGTCGCCGAGGAAGGTGAGAGCGCAGCGCGCTTTCAGGACCCCATTCTGGGCATCGACTACATGCAGCAGCTCTCTTACGCAGACCGCGGCCAGAAGTGGGCCAACCTCTTCTTGCAGCACCGCCTGAGCGGCACCATCCCCGCGCAGCGCGAGAGCCGAGCCAACGATCTCTACACGCGAATCAGCGGGCTCGAACGGGTCCGATTGATCCCAATCCCGTCGGTGTACATCGGCCCTGACCTCACCGCCGGATACAACTTCTACGAGTACGCCGAGCAGCCTGGCCCACAAGGCACGGTCAACGAGCAGGCCGACTTCGCGGGCACGCTCGTGGCCGAGTGGTACCCCTGGCAGCACGATCGCTACGGCGCGATCCTGCTGGGCGCCGACGCCGGCGTGGGCTACGCGCTGAGCTACGAGGGCCGCGGCGGCGAGCTGGCACAGCAAGAGAACCGCTGGAGCCAGAACTACACCTGGGACCTGTATGCTTACTACATGCCCGTGCCGCAGCTCTGGCTCGGCGCGGCCGTGTCGCACGGCATGGGTCTCTTGCGCGACGGCGTCGCCGTGGTCGACTTCGTCAACCGCGATGCGACGCTGCTCAGCGTCAACTGTGTAGCGCTCTACTGACGCCCAGATCCGTATAATCGAAGTGGGGAGTTCGACCCCTTCAGCATCGAAAGTGGGTGATGTCGGCGCCGAGTGGCTTACCTATACCTAGAACACGGCGCACCACCAACCAAGTTCTCCCGAGTCTGGCAGGCTGCACGGTCGTTCAGCGCTCGCCATCGGCCCCCTTCGCGAGGCACCCCTCAGTGAAGGGACGTGTTCAACGTGCGCACCGCTTCGCCACGGTTGTGGCGAAAATGCTCATGTCTTCGCTCATTCACGCAAGCCAAACATGGCCGTTCGCGAGAGCTCCCCCATTCTCGGCCGCGTGGGCTAGCGGCGGCTCGCTTCGTGCATGGCCATGGCGATAGGTCATGCACAGGAGAAGCGATTCCTTCGGAGGCCGCTCGCGAAAGCCGTACACCCACGCGTGAAGACGGAGAGGCTCATGATCAAAAGACCCACGACGATCAGCCTTGCGAACGAAGTGCTTGCCGGATTTGTTTCCGACAACGAACCGCCGTGTCTCTCGCTGTACCAGCCGACTCATCGGCGGCATCCAGAGAACCAGCAAGATGTGATCCGGTTTCGGAACCTCGTGAAGGAGCTGAAAGCGTCTCTTCGACAGAAGTATGAGACCACCGAGACGCGGCTGTTGCTGGAACCCTTCGAAGCTCTCGCAGACGACGCCGAGTTTTGGAACCATACGCTCGATGGCTTGGTTGTTCTGGGCGGGCCCGGCGGCTTTCTGGCCCTGCGAATTCCGCAATCGGTGGCCGAGCTGGTGGTGGTCGCCGACAGCTACCATACGAAGCCTCTGCGGCGCTTCCTTCAGTCGGTCGATCGCTACCAGGTCCTCGGCCTGAGCCTCGACAAGATTCGTTTGTTCGAGGGCAACCGCCACGCCCTCGATGAGCTCGAGCTGGTCGCCGAAGTCCCGCGGACAATCGCCGATGCGCTGGGCGGGGAGCTGACTGAGCCGCACCAGACCGTGGCCTCCTACGGAGGCGTCGGCGGACCAAGCAACCCCATGCACCACGGCCAAGGCGGGAAGGCAGATGAGGCAGACATCGACGCGGAGCGGTTCTTTCGCGCCGTCGATCGCGCGATTCTCGCGCACTACACCCAACCCTCTGGTCTTCCGCTGGTGCTGGCGGCGCTGCCGGAACACCATCACCTTTTTCACCAGGTCAGCCAGAACCCGCTTCTCGTCCCCGACGGGATTGCATTCAATCCCGATTCCCTGCCGACCGACGAGCTGCGCGAGCACGCCTGGCAGGCAATCGAGCCTCGATATCGAGCGCGGCTGACGTCCCTGCGTGAAGAGTTCGAGCAAGCCCGCTCCAGGAGCGTTGGAAGCGACGATCTGGCGCAAGTCGCAAAAGCCTCCGCCGCCGGTCGCGTCGAGACGCTGCTCATCGACGCCGATCGCCAGATCGCCGGCCGGCTCGATGCTGCCACGGGCCGGGTCGAGCTCGCCAACCTGAGTGATCCGCACACCGATGACCTGCTCGACGATCTGGGCGAGCTGGTCGCGAAGAAGGGCGGAACGGTGCTGGTGATTCCCGCTGCGGGGATGCCATCGCGCACGGGGCTGGCCGCGATCTACCGCTACTAGCAGACACGGATCCCCGAGGAGAATACGATGCACATCCAGATCAACACAGATAGCAACATTGCGGGGCGCGAGGAGCTCGCCATGCACGTCAAGGGCGTCGTGGAGAGCGCCCTGAGCCGATTCAGCGATCGGATCACACGGGTAGAGGTTCACCTCAGCGACCAGAACAGCGACAAGAGCGGCCAAGACGATAAGCGCTGCATGATGGAGGCGCGCCTCGAGGGTCGCAGGCCCACCGCCGTCACGCACCAAGCCGCTAGCCTGGGCGACGCCATCGATGGCGCGGCCGACAAGTTGAAGAGATCCATCGAAAGCACGTTGAAGCGGCTGAGGGACGATCGGAGAACGTGATGGCCCAGGAATCGATGCGAACCCTACTCGAGTTCGATGGCGTCGTGGAGCCGCACGAGGCGACCGAGAAATAGCGGAACAACGGGAATCGCTCAGCTCGGAGGGGGTGACGCCGCGGACACCCGACTTCGCAGCGCATCCCCCACCACGCGATCGAAGTGCACGTCGAGCTGCGGAAACGCGATGGTGATCCCTTCGCGCTTGAAGGCGTCCCAAATGGCCTGGTTGGCCTGGGACACCGCGCTCCGCGCGCGCCACGGGTTGTCGACCCACACGGCAAGCTCGAAGTCGACCGAGCTCGCCCCGAAGCCGAGCATCAACACCTGGGGCTCGCGCTCCTCGTGCCGAAACGACAGGGAGCGCGCCACGTCTTCGAGCACCTGGCGCACGCGCGCCATGTCGCTGTCGTAGGTCACCCCCACCTGGGCCTTGATGCGAAAGACGGCGTCCTTGAACGTGTAGTTCTTGACCGTGCCCTGCGCGAGCACCGAGTTCGGGATGATGAGCTCTTCGCCATCGCGCGTTTGGCCGATGGTGGTGCGAATGCCGAGGCCCTGCACTCGGATCACCATGCCCTCCACCTCGAGCACGTCGCCCGGCTTGATGCTCCGTTCGAGCAGCAGGATGATCCCGGCCACGAAGTTCTGCACCACGTTCTGCATCGCGAAACCGATGCCGACGGCAAAGACCGCTCCCGCCGCGAACAACGACTGCAGATTGAAGCCGACGGTGTGCAGAGCGGTCGAGGTGCCGATGATGAGCACGGCGTAGCGCACCAGGCTCGCCACCGACTCGGTCGCGCCCGGACTGTGCGTCGCGCGCGTGCGGAGCGACCTGCGCACGAGAACCCGCGAGACGCGGCCGACGAACGACGTCACGATGAAGATGAGCGCTGCCGTCACGATCGTCGCCACGGTGACGCGCGTCTCGCCGATCTGAAGCAGCTCGTAGTCGAGCATCTCGACCTTCCAAAAGGCTCGCACGTCAGGCCGCCGGACGCTGGTCGGGAAGGTGCACTTCGAGCGTCTCGAACGGCATCTGGACGCCCGCGTCGCGCAGCGCCTCGAAGCAGCGCTCGCGCAGCTCGAACCGCATGGCGACGTGCTCGCGCTCGTCGTGG
>CAYNOM010000405.1:0-4322 GCA_964398415.1 uncultured Polyangiales bacterium
GTTGAGGATCTTCGCCGAGTCTGCGCTGAGCCCGCTCGGCAGCCCGATGTCTGCTGTTCAGGTCCCGTCGTCTTCCAAACCGAGCTCAGCCACCTTGCGGTACACCGTGCGGCGGTCGAGGCCGAGAATCTGTGCGGCGAGGGTCTTGTTGCCCTTCGTCCTGCGAAGGGTGCGGCGCAAGTACTCGGCCTCGAGTTGGTCGAGCGTCATGTTCTCGGAGACAGCTTCATCGAGCACGTCGCTCGATGGTGTGCTCTCGGGCGGCGCAAAATCCTCGACGACGAGCGTGTCGTGATCGCTCAGCGTCACGGCGCGTTCGAGCGCGTTCGCGAGCTCGCGCGCGTTGCCCGTCCATGGCTGCCCCATGATCCAGCGCATGGCTTCGCTCGAGAGCCCGAGCGGGGTTCGGCCCGCCCGCTCGCTCGCCTGGTGCAAGAAGACATCGACGAGTGCTTCGAGATCGGACAGACGCTCGCGAAGCGGCGGGATGTCGATCCGCAGCACGTTCAGTCGATGATAGAGATCCGGACGAAACCTTCGTTCGCGCAACGCATCCTCGAGTGGCACGTTGGTCGCGGCGATGATGCGCACCGAGACCGTCTGCTCCTTCGCGCCGCCCACTGCGCGTACACGGCCCGATTCGAGGGTGTGCAAGAGCTTGGGCTGGACGTCGAGGCCGAGCTCGCCGAGCTCGTCGAGAAACAGGGTGCCGCCGTGGGCCTGCTCGAAAAGTCCGGCGCGGCTCTCTTTGGCGTCCGTGTAGGCGCCGCGCTTCACGCCGAAGAGCTCGGCCTCGACGAGCGGTGCGGGGAGCGCCGAGCAGTTCAGCTCGAGAAAGGGGCCGCTCGCGCGAGCGCTCTGCTCGTGGATGAAGCGCGCGAGGACGGTCTTTCCGACGCCGCTCTCACCCGTGATGAGGACGGGCGCAGTGGCGCGGGCGGCTTTGGTCGCGATGGCTAGCACGCGCTGCATCGCGTCGCTCTTCGCGACGAGTCCGCCGGGATGCTTGGATACGAGGCGGCTGCGAAGGCGGACGATCTCGCGACGCATCCGCCGCTCGCGGAGCGCGCGCTCGATCGCGTGCAGCAGCACCTCGATGGGGAAAGGCTTGGCGATGAAGTCGCAAGCACCGCCACGCACCGAGTCGACCGCGAGCTCGATGCTTCCGAACGCCGTGATCAGGAGCACCAGTTGGTTTGGCCGCTGCGCAAGGATCTCCGCGAGAAGGTCCGGGCCCCGGAACCCGGGCATCTCCACATCGCTGATGACGAGGTCGTAGCTTTTCTCGCTGATCGCTTGGAGCGCAGCCGCGCCAGAGGTGACGCCATGTGCGACGTAGCCAGCTTCGTGCAGCTCCTCTTCCAACCACGAGACCACGGCGGTGTCGTCGTCCACGATCAGCAGCTTGGCGGGATGTCGTTCAGGCACCGCTGGTCTCCTCGCTGCGGATGTGCTTCGTGCCGGGCAGCTCGACCACGAACAGCGCTCCATGGTCGGGTGCCGAATGCACAGAGACCTCGCCGCCATAGCGCTGCGCAAGCGAGCGGACGACCGCGAGGCCGAGCCCCGTGCCGCCCGCCGTGTGACGCGTTGTGAAAAAGGGCTCGAAGATGCGACCCTTGGTTTGTTCTGACATGCCACGTCCAGTGTCCTCGACCGAGATGCGGAAACCTTCCGTGGAGGCGGAGGAAGGCTCGAGTGACACACGGATTCGACCTCCCGTTGTGGTGGCCTCCAGGGCATTTCTCACGAGGTTCAGGACGATCTGCGACACGTGATCGGGGTCCACCATCACTCGGGGAGGCGTCCCGTCGAGCGACGCCTCTAGCCTGACGCCGCGGCGTCGAGCCTCGAGCTCGAGGAACTCGAGCACTGACCGCGTCGCCTGTGCGGGGTCGGTCGCGCGAATGACCGACCGAGCGGGTCGCGCAAACGAGAGAAGCTGTGTGACCACGCGGGTGATGCGCTGTGTCTGCTCGAGTGCGAT
The DNA here is from genome assembly GCA_964398415.1 of uncultured Polyangiales bacterium. Lineage (GTDB taxonomy): Bacteria > Myxococcota_A > Polyangia > Polyangiales > DASUME01 > DASUME01. Next base: position 1,988 of record CAYNOM010000405.1, read on the forward strand.
CGCGAGTACGCGTTGCGCCTCCTCGTCGTCCTTGAAGCGCCGATTCAGCGAATTCAGCCGGCCTTCGAGCACCTGCAGCGGTGAGCCGACCTCGTGCGCCAGCCCGGCGGAGAGCTGTCCGACCGTGGCGAGCTTGTCGAGCCGCTGCAAGTGACCTTCGAGCGCTGCACGCTCTTCTTGCTCTCGATCGAGCCGTGCGCGGGCGTCGCGGAGCTCCTGCGCGAGATTCGAGAACTCACGAAGTGCCGTGCCCACTTCGTCCTCGGTGAAGGGGCCGAGCGAGTCGATCGTGCCGTTCGCCTGGAACTGGTGCATGGCGCTCACCATGCGGGCGAGTGGGCGCTCGAAGAAGCGGCGTGACACGAGCAAGAGCAGCAGCGTGCTCGCGAGAATGGACAGCAGGCCCGTCAGCACGACCTGGGTACGCGTGTGCGCCAGGTCGGCCTCCAAGTCGTCGAGCGGGCGCGCAATAACGAGCCCGGCCATCGCAGAGAGCGGCGCCTGCAAAGGCACGTGGGTTGCGGCGATCTCCCGGGACCCGTGCGAACGGAAGTGCACCTCGCCGTCCCTCGGAATCGTGGGGAGAGGGCTGGCGCCCTCGGACTGCGCGACGATGCCACCGTCGCGTGCGATGACGTACAGGTCGATGCGCGGGTCGATGGCCTCGAGCGCCGTCAGTGTACTCTTCACGTCGTCGAGCTGACGGTCGCGCAGCGCGTTCTCGAACGCCACTCCTACACTTCGGGTGAGAAGCAGCAGCTCGTTGGTGACCGCGCTGCGCAGATCTCGCTCCTCGGTGACCAGAATTCGAGCCCCGACGACGGAGATGACGCACGCCAGCCCGCTCGCCACGACCACGGTCAGGCGAAGGGCAAGCCGAGTCCGCCAATGTCGCAAGATACGACTCATTAAGTCGCAATTTGTCGCTGCTGCGCCGTTGGGTCAAGACTAGGGGGCTTCACCCGCTCACGAGGTCGCTCCGAGATCTGCGCCGAAATACGCCGAGATACGCCGAAGTCGTGACTGGCGCGAAGTTTGCTTTTGTTGCGGCCCATGAGTTGTTCCTCAGTCGCGACGGTCGCTCGCTCGACCTGTCGTTTCCTCGCTCTCCCTCTTCTCGCGCTGCTCTTCTCGTGCCAACCGCCTCGGCAGCAGCCAACCGAGCAGGAGGCGGACTCCTACAGCGTCGTGATGCCCGTCGTGACCGACGTCGCGTACGAGCGTGAGTACGTTGGCGAGATTCAGGCGGCCCAGCGGGTGGAGCTGCGAGCCCGTCTGAAGGGGGTCGTGGAGACGCTTGCCATCGATGAGGGGCAGGCGGTCGAGAAGGGGCAGCTCCTGTTCGCGATCAGCGCGCGCGAGGTCCAGCAGGAGCTGAACAAAGCGCGCGCGGCGAGGGCCAGCGCGCTCGCGGAGCTGAAGACGGCGCAGATCGAGCAGGCCAACACCAAGATCTTGTTTGAGAAGAACATCGTCGCCGAGACACAGATGGCCGTGGCCGATTCCAAGATTCGATTGCTCGAAGCGAAAGTAGAGGAGGTTCGGGCGCTGGAAAATCAGGCCGCCATCAACCTCACTTACGCACGCATCCTCGCGCCCTTTGACGGCGTGGTGAACCGGCTGCCAAAGAAAGTCGGCAGCCTGGTCACCGAGGATGACCTCCTCACCACCCTCACGAACACGAGCGAGGTGTTCGTCTACTTCCGCGTGTCGGAGCAGGAGTACTTCGAGTACTCCGCGCGCGACCCGAGCGCCGCGCCGCAGCAAGTGTCCCTGCGTCTCGCAAATGGAGAGACCTATGCGAGCCTGGGTGTGATCGATGCCGTGGAAAACGAGTTCGATCGAGAAACCGGGAGCATCGCCTTTCGCGCGCGCTTTCCGAATGCCGACGGGCTGCTCAAGCACGGCAGTGCTGGGACCGTGATCGTCCGCACCGAGCTGAAGAACCGTATGGTCATTCCGCAGGCCTCGACGTTCGAGATCCAGGACCAGCTCTACGTGTACACCGTGGGCGACGACAGCGCGGCGCATGCGCGCAAGATCGTTCCGAAGGTGCGCCTCAAGGATACGTTCGTCATCGAGTCGGGCCTCGACCCCAACGATCGCATCATCACCGAGGGCATCCAGAAGCTGCGCGACGGCACCAAGGTCGCGGTTCGACCGAGCACGCCGTCCGCCAGAACCGTGCTCTGAGCGAGGACGATGCAACACGTGTTCATCCGACGACCGGTGCTGTCGGTCGTGGTCTCCATCATCGTCACACTCCTGGGCGCCATTGCCCTCGAGCGCATGCCCATGACGCTCTTTCCGAGCGTGGCTCCGCCCGAGGTCAACG
>CAYNOM010000405.1:4422-6188 GCA_964398415.1 uncultured Polyangiales bacterium
CTCGAGCGCATGCCCATGACGCTCTTTCCGAGCGTGGCTCCGCCCGAGGTCAACGTCACGGTGGAGTACACCGGCGCCAACGCCGAGACCGTCGCGAAGGCTGCGATCGTACCGCTCGAGCGCGCGATCAACGGCGTGCCGGGCATGAAGTACATGAGCAGCGACACGGGCAACGACGGCGTCGGCGTCGTCCAGATCCTGTTCGAGACCGGCACCGACCCGGATGTCGCCGCCATCAACGTCCAGAACCGCGTCAACTCGGTCATGGGTGAGCTGCCTGCGGAGGTCATCCGCAACGGTGTGAAGATCGCGAAGGAAGAGAACGCGATGCTCATGTACCTGAGCATCTTCAGCTCCAACGACGATCACGACGAGAAGTTTCTATACAACTTCGCCGACATCAACGTCCTCGCAGAGCTCAAGCGTATCAACGGCGTGGGCTACGCCGATATCTTGGGTGCGAAAGAATACGCCATGCGTGTCTGGCTCAAGCCGGACAAGCTCGTGGCGTACGAGGTCTCCTCCGAGGACGTGCTCGAAGCCCTCGAGCGGAGCAACGTCGAGGCGGCACCTGGCAAGATAGGCGAGAACAGCGATCGCAGCGACAACCTACTCCAATACACCATCAAGTACGCGGGCAAGTTCAACACCGTCGAGCAGTACGAAAACATCCCGATCAAGGCCACGAGCGACGGCCAGATCTTGCGCGTCAAGGATGTCGCGTCCGTGGAGTTCGGAACGACCTACTTCGACGTGGAGGCCAAGCTCAATGGCCGGCCTGCCGCGTCGATCCTCCTCAAGCAGCTCCCAGGGTCGAACGCGAGCGAGGTCATCGAAGCGGTCAAGGAGCGCCTCGTCACGCTCGAGCAGGACGTCTTTTTGCCAGGCATGGGCTACGAGATCAGCTTCGATGTGAGCCGCTTCCTCGACGCCTCAGTGGCGGAGGTGCTTCGTACGCTGCTCGAGGCATTTATCCTCGTGGCGCTCGTCGTGTTCGTGTTCCTGCAGGACGTAAGGTCGACGCTGATCCCGGCGCTCGCCGTGCCGGTGTCGCTGGTCGGTACGTTCTTTTTCATCCAGTTTCTCGGCTTCTCGCTCAACCTCATCACGCTGTTCGCGCTGGTGCTCGCGATCGGCATCGTCATCGATGACTCCATCGTCGTCGTCGAAGCTGTCCACGCCAAGATGTGGCACACAGGGCTTGGTGCGAAAGACGCGACGCTCAGCGCCATGAAAGAGATTGGCGGTGCCATCATCGCCATCACGCTGGTGATGAGCTCGGTGTTCGTGCCGATGGCCTTCATCGGGGGGCCGTCGGGCGTCTTCTATCGCGAGTTCGCCCTCACGATCGCCATTTCGATCGTGCTGTCGGGGCTCGTGGCGCTCACCCTCGCTCCGGCCCTCTGTGCCGTGCTCTTGAAGCGGCACGAAGCACAGCACGACCGCGCGAAGTCGTTGAACGCCCGCTTCTTCGATTGGTTCAACGCTCGCTACTATGGGCTCGAAGGACGCTACACCCGGCTCTTGCGCGCCATCGCTCGTCGCGGAGTGCTGACCCTCGCGCTGTTCGTCGCCTTTGTCATCGGCACGGGTGTGGTCCTGCGCGATGTGCCCGCCGGGTTCATCCCCAACGAGGACCAGGGGTTCTTCTACGTGAGCGTCACCACGCCCCCGGGCGCGACGCTCGAACGCACCAAAGATGTCGTAAACGCGATTCCGCGCGCGGGAAAAGACATCGAGGGCGTCGACAGCATCGCCACGCTCGC
>CAYNOM010000406.1:0-6179 GCA_964398415.1 uncultured Polyangiales bacterium
CCATCGACAGCTTGGTCGCGATGTCGAAGAACACGACGCGCATGCCGATCAGCTCGGCCAAGACGCCGACCTGACGACCGATGTGGCCGTAGCCGATGATGCCGAGGGTCTTGCCGCGCACCTCGTAGGAGCGCGTCGCGACCTTGCGCCACCTACCCTGATGCATCTCGCGGTAGCGGTCGCCGAGCTGGCGCGACAGGGTGATGATCTGCGCGATGGCCATCTCCGCAACGCTGCGCGTATTGCTGAATGGCGCGTTGAACACCGGGACGCCGCGCGCGTTGGCTGCCGTGAGATCGACCTGATTCGTGCCGATGCAGAAGCAGCCGAGGGCGAGCAGGCGATTGGCCGATTCGAGTGCCTTCGCGCTGACCTGCGTCTTGCTGCGGATGCCGAGCACGTGCACGTTCTGAAGGCGCTCCACGAGCTCGCCCTCCGAGAGCGCCCCGCTCACGAGGTCGACCTGAAACGACTCGGCCGAGAAGCTCTCGCGGGCGCTCGGGTGAATGTTCTCGAGCAGCAGGATCCGGATCTTGTCTTTGGGGAACGAGGTGGGCGGTGTGCTCGTGGCCATGGCGACTCCGGAGGCGCCTCGTACGCCAAATTCGACTCGGCTTCAACGCGACGCGGCGAAAGCGGTTCTATCTCGGCGAAGACCGTGATTGTATCGCCGGGCGCGGAGGGGAGCGGACCCGCGGGAGGAGCATGTGTCGAAGCGAACGGGGTGCTGGCTTTTGCTCTACGTGTGCGGTGCCCTGGCCGTGGGCTGCGCGCGCGGTCCGTCGGGCCTGGATGCACCGCTCGATGCCGCGGTGGGCGCCATCGACGTGCGCGACGCGGGCGAAGATCCCATCGACGCTGCAGTGGCCGAGCCTGCGCTACCCGATGCTGCGGCAGAGCCCGCCCGCGACTCAGGTCAGCCCGACGCCGAGGTCGACGCGACCGTGGTCTGCGGCGAGGAAACCACCTGTCTCGTGCCGCGGCCGCTCGGCAGCGTGAGCGGCGACTCGGGCAAGGACCGCGTCGAAGACAGCGGCCACCTGTCGACGTTCTTCAGCGTGACCGCGACCGAAGACGATCACTTCCCGCTCGTGCCGAGACGCCTGCGCCTGAGCATCACGCTCGCGAGCTCCGGTGCTGACTACGATCTTTACGTATATCCCGAGGGCACGGGCTGCACGGGCCAGACGCAATCGTCGACCGACGGTGGGCTGACGGAGAACGTCGAGGTCTCGTGGTCGGACACCCAAGGTCAGGACAGCGGCCGCACCGTGCTGATCGAGGTGCGCCATCGCGAGGGCGTTTGTGACATCAGCAGGCCGTTCAGCTTGGTCGTGGTCGGCAACTGACGTGCCAGCGCGAAAGCTGTGCCAAGGCGCCTCGCCGACGATCGCTTGGATTTGCTGACGTATTGCTTCTCCCTGCGAAGGAACCGGGTATTCGATGACATGTAGGTGGCAGTCGGGCTGCGTTTCCGCCGTGCGCATACCACCTCGCGGAAGCCTTCGAGTCCGGCTCCATCCCAGACAGGAGGCCGCATGTCATTCCGCACCAGCCATCGCCCGATTCATTTGGGCCACCTACTTTCGGCGTCATTGCTCGCGCTCTCGGCCGGTTGCGCAGAGCAGGACCCGAGCGCCTACGACGCAGACGAGGCATTGGAAGTCGAGCTCGACCTCGACGCCGGCATCGAAGAGAAGAATCTACCGGGCAGCTTCAAGCTCCGAAACGCAGCTACGGGCCTGTGCCTGCGCCGAAGCGGCAGCGAGCGGGTTGGAAACGGGTACGAGGTGTACCAATTCGGCTGCGACAGCGACGCCTCCGGCATGTGGTGGCGAAAGCAATGCAGTGGTGGGACATGCAAGTATATCAACGGAAACTCCAGCACCTATTGTCTCAAGGCCAGCAGGTCGGTCAAAACGAGCGGCGGTTCGTACAACGTCTACGCGGCGCGATGCAGCGGTGACCCAGATCAAACGTGGTCGGTCCAGAGCCTGGGAGGCGGTGGGCTGCAGCTGAAGAATGCCGACACGGATGCTTGCGCCTACGCGACACAGGGCGAAAGGACCAAGGCCTCACACCTCCAGATCGTGCAGAGGGCGTGCGGAACGAGCTCGAAGTTCCTGTTCGAGCCCCTGTCTTCCGGGAGCGTAGAGCCGCCGCCACCAGCGCGCCCAGCCGAGCCGCCGCAAGCGGGCCGCATCACGCACATCGGGACGACCAGAGTCTACGACTCCAATGGGCAGGGTCTCAGGATCTCTCGTCCGTCAGGCAGCACCATCGGTGACCTGTTGGTGCTGATCCTGCACCGCACCGACGACGACCTGCCGCTTCGCGTCGACGGCTGGACCCGCGCGGCGGAGTGCTACAAGCGCGACAACGGCTATCAGTGCTCTACCGAGAAAGACTGCACACGCTGGCACAACTCGAAGTTCTGCGCGTACTTCGGCGACCGAGGCCGTGAGGGGCACGACCTCGCCCAGGCCATCTTCTACCGGACCGTTGGCGCGGGCGAACCCGCGTCCTATGGCTTCAACCTCAACGTGGACTCCTCAGGCCATCCGGGCTGGGCCTTCCTCAGCGCGCTGCGGGGCGCAGCCACGAGCAATCCCGTGCGAAGCTGGTCGCACACCGGTTGCGACAGGAGCTCGGCGAGCGTCTTCCCATCGGTCTACGGCCGGGCGGGCGACATGCTGCTGCTCTCGCAATCCTACGACGACGCCATCGCGCAATCGCGCTTCGGAGCACCCAGCGGAACGAAGACCTTTGGCTACGTCAGCCAGAGTGATGAAGCCGGCTTCTTGTTTGGCCGGGTGCTCAGCGCGACGGGCAACACGGGCACCCTGCGGACCACTGGGAGCGGCGGCTCGAGCTGCAAGGACGCGCTGGTCTCGTTGACCATCCGGCCACGCTGATCGCAGGCGCACTGTGTGGGCTTTCACATCTGCGCGCGTGCGTGCAGGTGTGGACGAGTAGGCTCGGGTGTGAAGGGTTCGCTGACGGGTGGACATCCAGTGCTGGCGGCGCCCCCGATCGAGGGTCGCCGGCTCACACGGAGGATCCATGAAACAGTACGCCTCGAGAGCATTCGTTGCCGGCTGCGCGTCACTCGCGCTGCTCGCCGGCTGTGCTCCTTTGGAGGGCGAAGAGGGCTACGAGGATGAGCTCTTCGCGGAGGACGGCGACAAGAAGAAGACGAACACCACGACCGGAAGCACGGGCGCCTCTGCGCTCAGCGTCGTCGGTTTGAGCCCGGGCTCAGGCCTGGTTCAGGGCCTCTTGATGCAGCCGTACGAAAGTGCGGGCGGCACGCTACGCGAGGTCGGCGCCCCTCTGCCGGTCACAAACCTCAGTCAAGCGACGCTTCAGAGAGCTCTGTCGTCCAAGGGACTTGCCGCGTCTAGCTTCAGGGCCTTCGAGCTCACTGGCTACCTCGCCATCCGAACGGCGGGCACCTTCAAGCTCACGCTCGAGAACGCGAACAAGAACGCGAGCACCGTGCTGAAGGTGGACCTCAACGCCGACGGCAATCCTGATTCCATCAACGTCAAGAACGGCATCACCCTCGGCGTCGGCGCACATGCCTTCTCGCTCATGCTCACCACGACCGGTGAGGTGCCGACGTTCAAGAAAGCCGAGGGCCAGATGACCGCGCCCAGCAAGGTCACGCTCAAGCCCCTGCCCGATGCCCTGTTTGCACGCGAGCCCGACACGACAGGCGGCGGCACCACAGGCGGGACCACAGGCGGCGGCAGCACCGGCGGGACCACAGGCGGCGGCAGCACCGGCGGCACGACGCCCAACAACGAGCCCTGGTGCATCGGCGAGGACACCGACGCGACGCCGCCCGAGCGATCGCCGACCACCCACTGCGACATCTGCGGCGGCAGGGAGTTCAACTCGGCCAACTGGGCCAAGGGGAAGGGCTGCATCGAACGCTACCAGACCGTCTCCTCGAGCGCCACGGCAAGCCCAGCCTGCCAGGCGTTCATCGGCGAGATGCGCGACTACTGCTGCGCAGGTTTCTACGTTCACCCCGTGCGTACCCAATGCGCAGAGCAGGGACCGTATCCGTCGGTCGATCTGTGTCAGGATGGCTGTTTCCCTGGAAATCCAGCGACCGCCGGCACGTATCTCCTCCAAGCAGGCGGTCCGCTCGCGCCCTTCGTGGCGAGCCTCGGCGACCGCAGGGGAACCTGCTACCAGGACGACGCCAACGCCTCAGGCGGCTTCACCTGGACCTGCCGCAGGGCCTATTACCTGCTCAAGAACGGACATGTCCCGCCGCAGGCCGCCAACGAGGTCATCACCTGGTGGAGCGGGAGGAACTCGATTGGCGCGCAGTGCGGGTGCGACGCCAAGAATCCCAAGAACCCCGCGAACACGAACTGAGCGAGGTCATGCGGGGCGGCTCGCAAGGGCCGCCTCGCACGCGTGACCGTTCGAGTGCCTTGACACGCAAGGCCCCGAACCCACCTGTCCGCAGGTGACGGTACCCGGGTTCCGGTGGTGGGTGACGATGCTGGTGGCCGCTTCGACGAGCGCCTGCCTCACCACTTGCGGCCAAAGAGACGAGGCTCACGAGGCCTCCGCCCCGAGCGCCACAGCGTCTCGCAGCCCCCCATCAGGGGACGAGCGGGCGTGGACGGCGGCGCGGGCGCGCATGGTCACCGAGCAAATCGAAGCCCGCGGCGTGCGTGACCCGCGTGTGCTCGAGGCGCTCAGGCGCGTGCCACGACATCGGTTCGTCCCCGAAGCCGTGCGAGAGGAAGCCTACGCCGATCGCCCGCTGCCCATCGGACTCGAGCAGACCATCAGCCAGCCCTACATCGTGGCCCTGATGACCGAGCTCGCCTGCATCGATGCTGACTCGAAGGTGCTCGAGATCGGAACGGGATCGGGATACCAGGCCGCGGTGCTGGCCGAGATTGCGAGGGAGGTCTACAGCATCGAGATCGTGGCCCCCTTGGCCGAGCGTGCGCGGGCAACCCTGTCCCGCCTCGGATACGAAAAAGTGCACGTGCGGAGCGGCGATGGTTACCGAGGCTGGCCGGAGCAGGCACCGTTCGACGCGATCCTGGTGACCGCCGCCCCAGCCCAGGTTCCCGAGCCGCTCAAGCAGCAGCTCGCCATGGGAGGACGCCTCGTGATCCCGGTGGGCGAGCGCCACCAGGAGCTGCGCGTCATCACCCGCACGCAGCACGGCTTTCGCGAACGGCGCGAGCTCTTCGTGCGCTTCGTACCGATGACGGGTGAGGCGCGTCGTGAGTGACGCTGTGAAGGCGCGCACGTTGGGCACGGGAACCGCGATCGCTGTCGTCGTGGCGAATGTCATCGGCACGGGCGTGTTCACCACCACGGGCTTTCTGTGTGACCGGCTGGGAAGCGCCGCCAACGTCCTTCTCGTGTGGACGCTCGGCGGCCTGCTCGCGTTGTGCGGCGCCGCCGTGTACGGAGAGCTCGGCGCGATGCTGCCGCGCGCGGGCGGAGAGTACGTCTACCTGTCGAGGGCCTTCCATCCAGGGGTGGGCTTCGTCTCGGGCTGGGTGTCTCTGTTTGTGGGCTTTGCCGCGCCGGTGGCCCTGGGTGGCCAGGCGTTCGGAGCCTATCTGCACACAGCCGTCCCGTGGGTGCCCGTTCAGGCCGCAGGTGTGTCGCTGATCGCAGGCGTTTCTGCGCTGCACATGGGCAGCGTGCGCGAGGGGCGCCGCGTGCAGCGCTGGCTGACCAGCTACAAGGTCGCGTTGATCGCGGGCTTCATCGCGGCTGCCTTCGTGTGGGGCGAGGGGAGCTTCGCGCACTTCGAGCACAGGCCAGCCGACGTCGACGCCAGCGATCTGGCGGTGGCGCTCGTGCTGGTCTCGTTTGCCTATTTGGGCTGGAACGCGGCCGCGTACCTGGCCGGCGAGATCAAAGACGTGGGACGCGCACTGCCCCGTTCGTTGCTCGGCGGCACCGTGCTGGTGGTGGTCCTCTACCTGGGCCTCAACGTCGCGTTCCTCTACGCAGCCCCGCCCGAGGCTCTCGCCGCACGGCCGGAGCAGGTTGGTGCCGTGGCGGCCAACGCGCTCTTCGGTGGCACCGGAGGTGGGGCCTTCTCGCTGCTCGTCGCCCTGGCGCTGTTGTCGTCAGTCAGCGCCATGACCATGGCCGGCCCGCAGATCTACTTGGCCATGGCC
>CAYNOM010000407.1:0-1449 GCA_964398415.1 uncultured Polyangiales bacterium
GCAGGCACCCCCGAGGCGCCTCGCGGTGCGACCGATGCCGGAGCCGGAGGCACAGCCGCAGAGGGCTCACGGCTGCCTCCTGGGGCTCAGATCGCGGTGCGTGTAGACATGACACGGATCCGCAACTCGCCCATCGCCGACGACATGCGCGCGTTCGTGGCGGCGATCCCGGATTGGAAGGCCCTGCTCGACGGCTCCGGGATCGATCCCATCACCCAACTCGACCGGCTCTTGATCGCGACCCCGAACCTGCAGCGCGAGAAAATCGTGGTCGCAGGTCGCTACCTGGGCGATCGCGCGATCGTCGACAACGCCGTGAACGCGCTTGCCGCCGCGCGCGGGATCGAGGCCCGCTGGACGGCGCCCGATGGCGTCGAGGTGGCGCCATGGGCCAACGCCGATGCCACAGCGCGTGTCATCGCGCTGGTGGGGCCGCAACACTTCACCATCAGCCGCGCCGAGGATCTGCCGACGCTGCTCGCCATCGCTCGCGCCCGCGCGACGGGCAAGGACGCGCCGCAGGCAGACAAGGCCAAGGACGCCGCGGTGCCCACGGAGCATCCGGCCGACGCGCTGCTCTCGATGGAGCCCGACGAAGGGCTGAGTCTCGAAGTCGATGGGGTCGCGAGCTTCATCAAACGGGCGCGCCGCGACATCCCCACGCGGCTGCGCATCGCAGCCCTCGAGGTGTCCGGTCCTGCGGTCGCGATCCGCGCTCAGTTGTGGTTCGACGACTCGGATGGCGCGGCCGATGCGTTGCGATTCTGGGATGCGGTGCGGACGTCCTACGCACGCAACGCGCTCGTAAATCTGCTCGGCCTCGCGCAGCCGCTACAAGAGGCAACGCTCGAGCTCGACGGATCCATCCTGCGCGCGAACGTGCTGCTCAGCGTCGAGCAGACACGGCTGATCCTGGGCTACGTGCGCGAGATGCTCACGCCACCGGTCCCCGCCCCGGCTCCAACACAGCGTCCCGCCCCGCTGCGCGTCATGCCGGCGACGCCAGAGCCGCAGCCCGCGACGCCAGAGCCGGAGCCTGCGGCGCCCTGACGGAACGAAAAACGTCGCGAGCTCTCGCCCGCGACGCCTTCGCAGCACATTCAGCCAGCCGCGCTCAGATCATGTCCTTGAGCTTCTTCAGCGCCGTCGCGCGCACCTTGCGCGATGCGGGCTTGGCCGGGAACATCTGCTCCTCGCCGGTGAAAGGATTCATGCGCTTTCCGGCCTTCTTGGCGGGCACGGCACGCACCTTCAGCTTGAGCAGGTCCGGCACCACGAACTCGCCGGGGCCACGCTTGCCGAGTTCCTTCTTGATCAGCTCGCTCATGGCCGCGAACACGCCAGCCACGTCCTTCTTGGACAGGCCGGTCTTCTCGGCCAGGGCGCCGACGACCTGCGACTTGCTCATCTTCTTCGCGCCGGCCGGCGCGGCAGCTGCCTTCTTGCTCG
>CAYNOM010000407.1:1459-4424 GCA_964398415.1 uncultured Polyangiales bacterium
TGCCTCCTAGGGAGGCCACGTCTCGTAGGGCGTGGCCTTCATGAATCTCGCCCTTGACCCTTGTTTTCTGGGCTTTTCGACGAACCCGCAACGCCGCGGATGGCCGCATCTATGCACCCGCCCTGAAACCCCGCAACAGTTTTTCGGCGCAGAGAGCCGCGAAAACCCGAAAAAAACGCCCGAATGGCGCCTGCATCCCCTCTTTCGAGGCCTATTCGTCGCGCGTAAACAGATCGCGCGGAGGGCTCGATGCGCACGCGATCCGAAGAAAACGCACCGCTTTGAGTCGGTTTTCCTGCGCGACAGCACCCGACACGTGCGCAAAGACACGCGCGAGGCAGCCCGCTTTCGCAGCCCGATCGAAAGTCACAGCTTATCCACAGGCGCGCAGCGACCCCTCGCGATGCGCTGCGAGCGGAATCCGGGAGACCAGCCAACCCCCCGTGAATTCAAATCAAAATAGCTTGGGGTGGCGAAGGTGTCGCAGACGCATCCGGACGATACGCGATACGCGGCAGACGCTTTTCCACAGCGAAAGGTGTCATGTGCGGCGCACGCGCGGCTTGGTCTCGACGGCCGCCACGCGCAGCAGGTCGGTGCGCGCCGTCATGCGTCGCTCCTCGGCCCGGGTCTGGTGGTCATAGCCAAGCAGGTGCAGCAAGCCGTGCGCCAAGAGCAGGGTCACCTCGTCGAGCAACGGCGCCTGCCGCGCCTCGGCCTGACGCTTCGCGGTGTCGAGGGAGATCACCACGTCGCCCAAGAGGGCGCTTTGATCGGGCCCCTCGAGCGCCTCGGCCATGGCGAAGGCGAGCACGTCGGTGGGCTTGTTCTTGCGGCGATGGCGACGGTTGAGCTCGTGGATCGTCGCGTCGTCGCAGAGCAGGATCGACAGCTCTGCCCCCTGCATCGCGAGTGCCTGCAGCATGCGCTCTGCGCGCCGAGCGATGGTCTTGGATGCGACGGGGCTCTTCGGAACACCTGATCGAGAGACGAGAACGGGCACGACGCGCAGCTTTGTGGCTCGGGCGCGAAACGTCAAACGGTGGCGTCGAATGCGGAGTTCGGGCAAGCTCCGACCGATGTTTCAGAAGGTGCTCATCGCCAATCGTGGAGAGATCGCGGCGCGCGTCGCGCGGACGGTGAAGCGTCTCGGGGCCGAGGCCATTGGCGTGTTCAGCGACGCCGACGTGGACTCCGTGCACTGCCAAGCGTGCGACGAGGCGGTACGCATCGGCCCTGCCCCACTGGCCGAGTCGTACATGAGCATCGCAGCCATTCTGGCTGCCGCAGACAGCAGCGGCGCCGAGGCCATCCACCCGGGCTATGGCATGCTGGCCGAGAGCCCCGCGCTGGCTCGGGCATGTGCGGAGGCCGGAATCACCTTCATCGGTCCGCCACACCAGATCATGGAGCAGGTGCTCGATCGCGTGACGGGACGCAAGCTCGCGAACGACGCGGGTGTGCGCACCCTCGAGGGCAGCGATGGCGTCGTCGCTGATCTCGACGAAGCGCGTTCGCTCTTCGATCAGCTCGAAGGCGAGATCGTCGTCAAGGCCGTGCGCGGGGGCGGAGGCGTGGGCATCTTCCCGGTGGAGGAGCTGGGTGAGCTCGAGGCCGCCTTGCGCAAGTGCGCCGAGCGAGCGCAGCAGTTGCACGGCGATGGTCGCGTCTACATCGAGCGGCGCATTCTCTCGCCCCGCCATGTCGAGATCCAGCTCGTGGCCGACGAACAGGGTGAGCCCCTCGCGGTGGGAGATCGCGAGTGCAGCATTCAGCGGGGAACCCAGCGCCTCCTCGACGAATCACCCGCTCCGGCCCTGACCGACACCGAGCGCGGCGAGCGCACTCGCGAGGCCATTTGGGACGCCGCCGTGCGGGTCGCGCGCGAAGCCAAGCTGACGAACGTCGGCTCCGCGGAGTTTCTGATCGACGAGGTCGGGCGAGCCTACTTCCTCGAGCTGCGTCCGCGCCTTCAAGTGGCCCATGGCGTGACGGAAATGTGCTCGAACATCGACCTCGTCGAGGCGCAGCTCGTGATCGCGAGCGGCGGCACCATCCCGAGCGACATCCAATGCGCCATTCCGGCGGGCCACGCGATCGAAGTCCGGCTCTCAGCCGAGCACACGGGTCGCGGTCCCCAGATCGCCACGGGGGAGGTGGTCGACGTGCGCTGGCCCAACGCATCGCCGGGACGCATGCGCATCGAAGCCAGCGTGATGCCAGGCTCGCGCGTGACGAGCGACTACGACAACATGCTGGCGAAGGTGATCACCCACGCACCGACACGCCACGCCGCCCTGCTGATGATGGACCGGGTGCTCGCCGAGTCGGCCGTGACACCGCTACCGACGAACGCGGCGTTCTTGCGCCGGATCGTCGGTCACGAGTCGTTCCGCGCGGGCCAGTACGACACGGGCTTCGTCGATCGCATCCGACGCAACTGAGCCGCCCCATGCTGGCGCGGCCCGCTGCGCGATCGGCTCAAGACTGGCGCACGCTCGCCGGCTCTTCAGCGCTTCTTTGGCAGCATCGACAGCCCGGCGTAGACAGCACCTTCGCCGAGCTGCTCTTCGATGCGCAGCAGCTGATTGTACTTCGCGATGCGCTCCGAACGTGAGGCGGAGCCCGTCTTGATCTGGCCCACGCCCGTGGCCACGGCCAGGTCGGCGATGAACGTGTCCTCGGTCTCGCCGCTGCGATGCGACATCATCGAGCTGTAGCCGTGAAGCGCGCCAAGACGAATCGTCTGCAGCGTCTCGGTGATGGTGCCGATCTGATTGACTTTGATCAGAATCGAGTTGGCGACCTGCTTGTCGATGCCCATCTGCACGCGCTCGACGTTGGTGACGAAGAGGTCGTCGCCGACGAGCTGTGCCTTGTCCGAAATGGCGTCCGTGAGCAGCTTCCAGCCCTCCCAGTCGTTCTCGTCGCAGCCATCCTCGATGGAGATGATGGGGTACTTGCC
>CAYNOM010000407.1:4442-6177 GCA_964398415.1 uncultured Polyangiales bacterium
AGCTCGTCACGTGAGCACTCCTTCTTGTCGAAGGTGTAGGTGCCCTTCTTGTCGTCGAAGAACTCGCTGGCCGCGCAATCGAGCGCCAGGAAGATGTCTTTGCCCGGCTTGTAACCGGCAGCCTCGATCGCCTTCATGATGATCGCGATGGCGTCTTCATTGCTCTTGAGCCGCGGCGCAAAACCACCCTCGTCGCCCACGCCCGTGGCGAGGCCCTCTGCGCTGAGCAGCTTCTTCAGCTGGTGAAAGGTCTCGGCGCCGGCGCGCAGTGCGTCGCGGAACGTGGCGATGCCTGCGGGCACGATCATGAACTCCTGGATCTCGAGCCCGCTGTCCGCGTGCACGCCGCCGTTGATGATGTTCATGAAGGGAGTCGGCAGAACCGCTGCCTGCGCGCCTCCGAGGTAGCGCCACAGGGGCAGGCCCACGGCATCGGCCGCCGCACGCGCATTGGCCATGGAGCAGCCGAGGATGGCGTTTGCGCCGATGCGCTGCTTGTTTTCCGTGCCGTCGAGCTCGAGCAATGCGCGATCGATGCCGCCCTGATCGAGCGCATCGAGCCCGAGGAGCGCGGGTGCGATCTCCTTGCTGATGTTGTCGACGGCCTTGAGCACACCCTTGCCGAGGTAGCGGGTCTTGTCGCCGTCACGCAGCTCGTATGCCTCGTATTCGCCGGTAGACGCGCCCGAAGGAACGGCCGCGCGCCCCAAGGAGCCATCACTCAGCTCGATCTCGACCTCGACGGTCGGGTTGCCGCGTGAATCCAGGATCTCGCGTCCAAAAACGCCCACAATTTCCGTCATGAGGTCGGCTCCCTTTCACGCCGAAGGCGGCGCGGCACGCGGTGTAGCGGTACGTCCGCGCCCTGTCAAAGGCTGGAAAACTCACATCTAGGAGTAGTCTAGGAGTAGTCAGCGTTCACTTTGAACACGAGCATCGCTTCTCGTCGGATCTCCGACTAACATCGACGGCTCGAGGCCTTCCCCTTTGGATGATCTGTTCGACACCCTGGCTGCCCAGGACACGAGCCGCTGTATTGTGGTGAGTGATCCAAACTCCGGCTTGCGCGCGTTCATCGTGCTCGACGACACGACCCTCGGACCCGCTGCGGGCGGGATTCGCACCGCGCGCTACGCGAGCGCACGCGACGCGCTGTCGGACGCCGCGATCCTCGCGCGCGCGATGACGCTCAAGTGCGCCATCGCCGGACTCGACGCGGGTGGCGGCAAGGCCGTGGTAATGGACCACCCCGGACTCGACCGACCGCGCGCCTTCCGCAGGCTCGGCCAACGCATCGAAGAGCTCGGGGGGCTGTTTCGCACCGCGGGCGATCTAGGCACCACGCAGGCCGATCTCGAGATCCTCCGGGAGGCAACCCGGTATGTGAGCGCCGATGGTCAGCTGCTGTCGGAGGCCGTTGCGATGGGCCTCGTGGGCTGCGTCGAAGCCTGCACCGCGCGTCGCGGCCGTACGCTCGAAGGGCTGAGGGTGGGCGTGCAGGGCGCAGGCGTCATCGGCAGTGCCGTGGTGCGGGCACTCGCGCGCTCCGGCTGCCATGTGATCGTGGCTGACGTCGACATCGACCGCGCCCGCGCGCTCGCCACCGAGGTCGACGGTGAGGTGTGCTCGGCCGGGGGCATCCTGCTCGCCGAGCTCGACGTGCTCTGTCCCTGCGCCACGGGAGGGGTGGTCGACCTCGAAGTGGCCCGCCGCATGCGCGCCTCGTCCAGCGGGC
>CAYNOM010000408.1:0-6170 GCA_964398415.1 uncultured Polyangiales bacterium
GCTTCGCTTCCACCGAACTTGGCGCCGGTGTCGCTCAGATCTCTGAGATCTCGCTCCTGGCCGTCCACGAGCAGGGACCAATCAAGGGTAGGAAAGAGTTGGCGTGGGGTCGAGCGAGGCGCCCTGACGCGGGCGAAGCGCGACTCAGCAGGGGATAGATCCACGTATGAACGGGTGCGCATGTGTCACTCCTTCAGCAGGCCGGAGGATGGGAGGGGGCTCCGGACAGCCGCAGAGTATGTCCCGCAAGCTCGCGTGCGGTGGGTTTGGGGCACGTTGGTGTGGATCGACACGACACCCTTTGAAATCCCTCAGCGATCTTCGGTTGGAAAGTGTGCTCTCTCATCGCTACTCAGAAGATCCTGATGAACGAATCGATCGAGCACGTGCGACCATCGTCACGTGGCAGTTGCAGTTGACTCGCGCGCATCCGAACACTCGAATGAGGGAATGGCGTTCGCGGCTTCACTCGGTGGATCCGCTGCAGATCAGCGCGCTGTCGCTGCCACGATCAACGGGATGTCCCCTCGGCAGCAGTGCCGCGGCATGTTCTTTGGTGGCGTGCTCGCCGTGGTCGGTTTGCGCCCCTCCGAGCGTAGCGCGGTGCTGCAAGAGCTGGGCATCGATGCGCCGCGAGTGCCGTTCGGCCTCTACCCGCACGTGGGCTTCTACAAGCTGAGCTTTTGGGCCGCGGCGCGCCTTTATCCGAATACCAGCATGGCTGACGCGCTGCACATGCTGGCGGCCTCGTTCTATCCCATCTTCAAAACGAGCCTGGTGGGACGTACCATGGCGCCGCTGATGGGAGAGCGTCCTCAGCAGATATTGAGCCGGCTCGTGGATGCCTACAGGCTGTGCGTGCCCGCCAACACCCACACGCTCGAGATCACGGGCTCGGAACATGCGGTGTGGCGTTGCAGTGTGGAGCCGGGCCACTTCTACGCTCAGATCTTTCGCGGCATCGTGCTCGGCACGATGCATTCCCAGGGCGTGGAGTTGCCCGAGGTCACGCTCCGCCATCAATCGCTCCTCGACTACGGGCAATCCTGCGAGTTCGACATCTGCTGGAGCGCCCGCTGAGCGCTAGTCAGGCCTCCGGCTGAATCCGCCCGACGGCGATCTTCGCCGCCGTTCAGATCACGCTGAGCACGCAGCAGCCCTGGGCGCAGTACTCGAGGCCCGAGCAGGGCTTCGCTGGGCCGCAGGCCGCGCCCGTGCCGCAGGTGTAGGGCAGCCCGTCGCTTGCGCACGCGGCGTTCAGGTCGGCGGCCGTCTTGCCTGGGCACAGCTCGCACTCGCCGCACTCGTTGAAGCAGCCCGGGTTCGGGGTGCAGCGCGGGCACTTCGTGGCGTCGTCGAGGGTCTCGAGCGAGCAGGCGTCGTTGAGCCAGATCGGGATGATCTGGCCTGCCACGCGGATCTCACAGCAGCCGAAGCAGTCGCAGCCGTTCGGGGTGCGCGGCAGGCAGGCGCTCCTGCAGGTGGCTCCCACGTCGCAGGTGCTGCATTGGGGCGTGCCGCCGGAGGCATTGCCCACGAGCCCGCAGCTGCTCGCATAGCGGCAATCGTCGTCTCCGGCGCCGGCGTTGGCGTCGAAGAAGCAGTCTTGGCAGGGCGCGCCGCGCCCCCCGCCGGGCAGGCCGGTGGCGAAGGAGCTCTCGTCCTCGTCGAAGGCGCCGGTGCACTCGGGATCGAAGCCGTCGACCAGGCCGTCTGCGTCGTCGTCGAGGCCGTTTGAGCAGGCGCAGGGCATGCTGCCACACAGCACGAGACCCGCATCGGTGACGATGGGGCCGCCATCACGCCCGGCTGCGTCGCGTGCACCGCCCTCACTCGCGGCATCGGCGGCTCGCGCGTCCATGATCGCGCCATCGCGCGGGCCGCCGTCCATGCCGCGCCGCTCGAGCAGGGTGGTGGTGCGCGTACAGGCTGCGACCGCCACGCACAGAGCGAGCGATGTCAGGCGCCAATTCATGGCAGCTCCAAGTGTAGGCCCAGCGGCACGAGCACGCGCACTCGTCCGAGGTCTTCGAGCACGCGCTCGTCGACGACAAAACGCTCGCGGCTCAGGGCAAGCTCGAGCCGCGGCGCAAAGCGCAGCGAAAGCTGATCGCGCAGTCTGACTCGCAGGTCGGGCCCGAGGGCCACCCGCGGCGACCACAGGGAGCTGTCGCCGTCCCGCCCGTCGGCGCTCGTGGCCCGCGCGCTGAGTCGGGCGAGCATGACGTCGAAGCTTGCGCCGAGGGCCATGCTCGAACCTTGCCACAACGTGCGGACCGACAGCGCCTGGGCCCACTCGCGCACCCGAACACGCGCGAAAGTCGCGTTCGTTTCGGTGCGCGAGGCCACGTGACCTCCGAGGGCGCTGTCGATGACGAGGGCCCTTCGGCGGAGCGACACACCAATCGCGAAGGGCATCAAGCCCTGCACGTGCTTTCCGAGGCCGAGACCCGCGCCCGCTTCCACGAACACACGGGGTCCGCGTGGGGGTGGGGGCATGGGCTCGGAAGTGGTGACGGGGAGGGCGGGCTCGGGCGCTGGGCTCGCGATAGCTCCGGTGATCCGAGGGCTGCCCTGCGCCTTTTCGACCACCTCCACGGACGCGTGCACCTCGCGGACCTTGAGGGCGAGGCTGCGATCGACGTCGGGATTCGGTCGATTGCGGATGCGCTCGATGGCGAGCACCGCCTCGTCGGCGCGTGCGCCCACCAGGAACATGCGCACCAGATCGGGATTGGGATCGCGCGCCAACATCACGCCCACACGTGCGCGACGCCGACGCACTTCGGACGACACCTCTTGAAGGCGCTCACCTAGTTCCTTGCCGAGTGGGCCCTTCACGCACGCGACGTCGCCCACGTCGCTGAGCTGAATCCGCAAGGCAACACACAAGCCCGGGCGCAGCGCGCGGCCCTCGAACAGGATCACGGAAAGCTCGGCGCGCGCCACGCTCGGCAGGAGCAGACACCACAGGGCCAGGAGCACGCGCTGCATCGGCTCGGGATCATGCCGAAAAAGCCGAGGCCTGGCGAGCCTTGGCAATTGGCTTCAACTGCCCCGCGCCTTTCTGCACAGTAGCTAGGTGAACGAAAGGTTGCCCAGTCAGGCGAGGGACGCCGAACGCGATTACCCGAGCGAGGTGATCGAGGCCTGCCGTCGTGGTGACCCCCGCGCGCTCGATCAGGTGTTCCGGCGCGAGGCGCCGTTCATCGAGCGCGTGCTCGGTCGCGTGGTCGGCCCGCGCGGCGATCTCGAAGATCTCCTGCAGATGACCTTGGAAGCCTCGATCCGCGCGTTTCCAGCTTTTCGCGGGGAGGCGTCGGTGCGCACTTGGATGACGCGCATCGCGGTGCGCACGGCGCTCTCTCACCTGCGCCACCCTTCTCAGAAGCGGCGCGTGTCTCTCGAACTGATCGAAGGCGGCGCCGCGCCCGTCTCGACCTCGCGCCCCGCGGAAGAATCCGAGGCGCGTCGCAAGCTGCATCTCTTGTACGAGCATCTCGAGCGCATCGAAGAGAAGCAGCGCACCGCGTTCGTGCTGTTCAGCGTGGAGGGCCGCTCGATGGACGAGGTGGCAGCCCTGATGGGAGCCGGGATCAACGCGACCAAGTCGCGCGTGATGTGGGCACGTCGGCGTCTTCTCGCGCGCCTCAAGAAGGATCCGCGGGCCAAGGACTTCGTGGACGAGCACATGGGAGGAGAGTCATGAAAACCTCGACGTGCAACCAGGCACAGGCCCTGATCGACGGCCGCATCGCGGGCCTGAGCGAGGCAGATCGGCTCGTGCTCGAAGAGCATCTGACACGCTGCGAGGAGTGCCGCGAGATCGCCTACGCGATGGAGCAGGTGACGCGCAGCCTGGCCGACTACGCACCCTCCTTGAGTGGGACGGCACGTACACGGGCCATCACCGGTGCCATCGCCGCGGTGGCGAGCAGCCATCCTCCGGCGGTGCGCAGCGAAAAGCGTGGACGCGTGGTGTGGGCCTTCGGTGGCGCGCTCGCGGTGGCCGCGTCGGCGCTGTTCGTCGTGTTGCGGAGCCCCGAGCCCGCACCGAAGCAGAGCGCGAAAGACGCCGCGCCGCAGGCTCTGGCCGCGGCCCCCGTAACCGAGCCGCCCGCGCCCGTCGCCTCCGAGCCCGCCTGGCTCGAGCCGCGCGAGCACGAAGAGCTGCGCCTCGCCCACGCGCGCATCACCGCCGAAGCGCCCGCGCGGCTGCGGCTGCGCGCAGACACGAGCACCGTGGAGCTGGCCGAGGGGCAGCTGTTGGTCGACGTGGATGCGAGTAAGCAGCGTCCCTTCCGTGTCACCACGCAGCATCTGCGGGTCGAGGTGCTCGGCACCCGCTTTCACGTCAGCGCCGACAGCGTGCGTGTGGAGCGGGGCCGCGTCGAGGTGCGCTCTCTTACGGGCGAGATCCTGGCGCGCGAGCTCGGGCCGGGGTCGACCTTCACCTACGGCGAGCCCCAGGCCGTGCGCGAGCGTCCGCGCACCGAGGGCCCGTCCGTGCGCGCCCTTCTGTCGAGCGCCCGCGAGGCGTTGTCGCGCGGGCAGACGGCGACGGCATCGCGCTTGCTCGAGCGCGCCGAGGAGCTGCATCCGCACCGCGCCGACCGTGCGGAGGCCGGAACCTTGCGCGCGGAGATCGCGCTGCTCGAGCACAAGCCGACGCAGGCCGTCGACCACTACCTGAGCGTGGCCACGCGCTACGCCGACCTCACCGCCGGAGAAAACGCACTCTTTGCCGCCGCTCAGGTCGCGTCACGCAACGGCCGCGATGGGCAGGCGCGGGAGCTGTTCGGGCGCTACCTGAAGAAGTACCCGAAGGGCCGCTTCGTCGACGAGGCGCGGGAACGCGTCTCCGCGCGTAAGTAGCCGCGCGAGGCACCGCCCACATGCGCTATGACGCGGGGGATGTCCGAAGCCATCGTCGCGTTGCGCAGAAAGGGCCCCCGGCGTGCCGGGCTCATGCCCTTCGGGCTCTTTCAGCAGAAGCCCCGTCACTTTCTGGAGATGGGTCGCATCGTCTGGGACAACCGCGATGCGCTCGGCTACGCCTGGAAAGTCCTGTCGCGCGGCGTGTGTGACGGCTGCGCGCTCGGCACGACGGGCCTGTCCGACTTCACGATCGACGGCACCCATCTGTGCCTCGTGCGCCTCAATCTACTGCGCCTCAACACCATGGGGGAGATGCCCCAGGGCGCCCTCGACGACGTCTCCGCCCTGGGGCGCGAGAACGGCAAGACCTTACGCGAGCTCGGGCGGCTCGCCCATCCGATGCGCCGGCGTCGGGGCGAGCCCGGCTTTTCGCGTGTGAGCTGGGACGAAGCCCTTTCAGAGCTCGGTGCGCGTCTCGGCAGAACCGACCCTGAGCGCATGGCCCTGTTCATGACTTCGCGCGGCATCACGAACGAGATCTACTACGCGGGCCAGAAGGCCTTTCGATTCCTTGGAAGTCCACACGTCGACAACGCCGCCCGCCTTTGCCACAGCCCGTCCACGGCAGCGATGAAGCGCACGCTCGGGGTGTCGGCGTCCACCTGCTCCTACGTCGACTGGTACGGCACCGACCTGATCGTCTTCTTCGGCTCGAACCCGGCCAACGATCAACCCGTGGCGATGAAGTATCTCGTGGAGGCCAAGAAGCGCGGCACGCGCGTGGTCTCGGTCAACACCTTCGACGAGCCTGGCCTGCGCCGCTACTGGGTGCCCTCGACGCCCGAGAGTGCCCTGTTCGGCAGCGAGATCGTGGACGAGCTGTTCGAGGTCACGACGGGCGGAGATCAGGCCTTCTTGCAGGCGGTGCAAAAGCTGCTCATCGAGGGCGGCGGGGTCGATCACGCCTTCGTGGCCGCGCACACCGAGGGCTTCTCGGAGCTCGACGCAAAGCTCCGCGCAGCAGACCTCGACGCCCTGATCGCAGCGTCGGGCGCCACGCGTGAGGCGGTGGAGCGCTTCGCTGCGCTCTTGCGCGCGTCGCGCACGGGGGTCTTCGTCTGGAGCATGGGGCTCACCCAGCACGGCCACGGCACGAACACGGTGGCGGCGTTGTGCACGCTCGGCCTGCTCAAGGGCTTCGTGGGACGCGAGCTGTGTGGTCTGATGCCGATTCGCGGTCACTCGGGGGTGCAGGGCGGCGCCGAGATGGGCGCCTACGCCAACGCCTTTCC
>CAYNOM010000409.1:0-6168 GCA_964398415.1 uncultured Polyangiales bacterium
GGCGGCCCTCGTCTGCCTCGATCGCGCGCTTGAAGCAGGTGTCGACGAAGCAGAGCTCGCCGCGGCCCGCGAGCGCGCGCTTTCGCAGGTTGGTCCAGCTTACGACGCCTATTGCAGCTACCTCGCGTCTTGAGCGCCGTGCAGCGAGAGCCGCTCATCCCTTCGGTGCTTTGGCCAGTGCGGCACCGTGGAAGGGCGAGCGTCGTCCACGCCTTGCTGTCGCTCTTGTCTCTGTGCGCGATGGCTTGCGACGACGACGCCTCATCCGATGCGCAGTCGAACGACGCCGGTGACGTCGGCGGGCCACCCCTGTCCGACGTCGCGCTGTCCCTGAGCTGTGCGGCGCCTGTCGTGTCCGAGTCGAGTTGCGGCCGCGATGCCGACTGCGCCGAGGGCGAGCGCTGCATCGCCGATCCGGGCGCCACCCACGCCGATCGCACCGGCATGGAGCTCACCTGCGGGCAGCCTCGGGAGGGCAGGGCCGCGCGCGAACGCTGTGCCCGTGCGACCGATTGCGCATCCGGCTTGTGCGCCCTTGCCGACGTGTGCCTCACGCCCTGTCAGCGCGACGACGACTGTCTCGCGGGGCAGACCTGCACACGCGTCGAAGCGCGCTGGGGCGAGGGCCTTCAGCCGGTGCAGGCCTGTGCGCGCAGCTTCGCCTTCACCGCGGACGTCAGCCTCACGCGCGCCAACCGCGTCGAGGATCTCGACGTTGCGAGCCCGAGACAGGTCGAGACCCCGGGTGTCGAGGGTGCGGCCATCGCGTTTTTGAAGCCCGATTGCGGGGCGCAGCTACGGGTGCAAACGCTCCGCGCGCTCGACGACGAAGAGACGCTGCTCTTCGATCTGGGGCAGGCGCTCGCCGGCAATCCCGCGCCCAACCCCGTCGTCAACGAAGGGACGCTCGTGCCGGTGCTCGTGCCCAACAACCCCGACGTCCCCGTTTCGCGTGGGGGCTACGCGCTCGACGTGGCCGTCGATGGAGACACGGGGCTCGAGCTGGTGGTCGCATCGCGCGCGCGACGCGGCAAGCTGCTCGACCTCAACCTCTTCTACGTCGGCGGTGGCGAGGACGTCGTCGAGGGAGGAATGCGTCCGGGCAGCACGGACATGGGTCGCGTGCTTGCTGAGCTCTCGCGGAGCTTACAGGGCTTTGGCTTGACGCTCGGACACGTGCGCGAGCACGACGTGGTCGGGGCCCTGCGCGACGAGCTCGCCATTCTGGAGACCACCCCGGTGCTCGACGAGGAGGGCGCGCTGATCGATCTCGAGATCGAGAACATCGATCGCCTCTTCGAGTTGTCGGCCGGCGTCGACGACGGCGGCGTGAATCTGTTTCTCGTGCGCGACATGGGCGACGTGCTCGGCATCTCAGGGGGCATCCCGGGGGCGGTGGGCGCCCATGGCACCGCAGCTTCGGGCGTGGCGGTCGCGGTCGACGTCGTGGGCATCGACGCGCTGCTCTCCGTGATCCTGCACGAGATGTCCCATCAGCTCGGTCTGTTTCACACCTCCGAGCTCAACGGCTTCGTGCTCGAGCCCCTCGCGGACACCCCGGAATGTCGGCAGGAAAGAGACCAGGATGGCGATGGCTTGCTCATGCCCGACGAGTGTCGAGGCGCGGGCGCAGACAACCTCATGTTTTGGGCTGGCACCGGCTCCGCGCTCAGCCCTCAGCAGATCGCGGTCATCGAGATGAACCCCGCGCTCCGCTGACTCGCGCCTCACGCCACGTCGCGAGACACTAGGTCTTGATTTCCCTTTTACGCACCCCTTCCGAAAGCTAGCCTTCGCGCGTCATGGCGAAATTCCTGCTCGCGATCGATCAGGGCACAACGGGCAGCACCGCGCTGCTCGTGTCCGAGCGCGCCGAGGTGTTGGGGCGCGCGAACCACGAATTTACGCAACACTACCCCAGGCCGGCCTGGGTAGAGCACGAGCCCGAGGAGATCTGGGCGTCGGTGGTGGCGTCGGTCGAGGAGGCGCTCGCGACGTCGAAGCTCGACCCCAAAGACTGCGTCGGGATCGGCATCACGAACCAGCGCGAGACCTGCGTCGTATGGGAACGCGAGACGGCCAAGCCCGTGCACCGCGCGATCGTGTGGCAAGACCGCCGCACCAGCGAGCGTTGCGCCGAGCTGAAGCAACAGGGGCTCGAGCCCATGTTTCGCGAGCGCACGGGGCTCGTCCTCGATCCCTACTTCTCGGGCACGAAGCTCGAGTGGTTGCTCTCCAACGTCGACGGGCTCGCGTCGCGTGGAGAGCGCCGCGAGGTGTGCTTCGGCACCGTCGACAGCTACCTGCTCTTCCGGCTCACGGGCGGAGCGGTGCACGCCACCGACGTCACCAACGCGAGCCGCACCTTGCTGTTCGATCTGCGCAAGCTCGCTTGGGACGACGAGCTGTGCGCGGCGCTGCACGTGCCAAAGGCCATGCTGCCCGAGGTTCGAAGCTCGTCCGAGGTCTACGGCACGACCCGAGGCTTTGGCCCCTTGCCCGACGGCATTCCGATCGCAGGCATCGCCGGCGATCAGCATGCAGCCCTGTTCGGCCAGTGCTGCTTTGCGCCGGGTGATGGCAAGTGCACCTACGGCACGGGCGCCTTCTTCCTCGTCAACACGGGCGATGTGCCGGTGCCTTCGCAGCACGGTCTGCTCACGACGATCGCGTGGCAGATCGGCTCGCGTACCGAGTACGCCCTCGAGGGCAGCGCCTTCATCGCGGGTGCCGCGGTGCAGTGGCTGCGCGACGGCCTCGGCATCATCAAGAGCGCGAGCGAGATCGAGGGCCTCGCGGCCCAGGTCGAGAGCTCGGGCGACGTCGTGTTCGTGCCCGCCCTCGCCGGGCTCGGCGCCCCCTACTGGGATCCGGGCGCTCGGGGCCTGATCACCGGCATCACGCGAGACACGACGCGGGCACACATCGCCCGTGCTACCCTCGAGGGCATCGCGTTCCAGGTGGCGGATCTGGCGCGTGCGATGGAAGCGGACATGGGGCGTCCGGTTACCCGATTGCGTGTCGACGGCGGCGCGAGCAAAAATGAGATCCTCATGCGATTCCAGGGAGATATCCTTGGAGCCACGGTGGATAGGCCGAGCTGCGTCGAGACCACCGCGTTGGGGGCTGCATATCTTGCGGGTCTGGGGGTGGGGGTCTTTGCCTCGCGCGAGGATGTTGCCCAGGCACACAAGATTGACTGGAGTTACAAACCTACTATGAGCCTGGACGCGCGCCGTGCACATAATGTGCGATGGCAGCGCGCCGTGGTGCGGGCTAGAAGCGAGCTTGGACGGTGACTGGCGAAGATCAGTTGGATGCGGAGGGCGCGAGCGTCGAAAAACGCGAAGTGCCGGTGGCATGGGAAGCGCTCGAGGACGCGTTCGAGAACAACGCCCCCGAGGTACACAGCTATCTGCATCTTGCGACGGGCGAGGTGATTCGCGTGGTGGATGGGGTGGCCGATCCACAAACCCACGCCCGCATCGCCGCCGACTCGAACTACCTCCGCGTGGATCCCGTGTCCTCGCGCGAGCAATACCGCTGGATGGAGCGCTTCATCGCGATCGTCGAAGACGGCGCGTTTCGGCAGAAGCTCCAGCACTCGATCGACGGCAAGGGCGCGTTTCGTCGCTTCAAGGACGTGCTCATGTCCTACCCGGTCGATCGTGAGCGCTGGTTCCAGTTTCGCTCCGAGCGCCTGCGCGCCTGCATGGAGGCTTGGTTGGATGCCCAAGGGGTGACGCCGGTCGAGCGGCCGGCCTGGCAGGTCCCCAGTGCGGAAGAAGTGAAGCCGCAAGTGGTCGAGGCTCCCGAGAAGATCGTGCGTCGGACGGCGCGCACCACGACCGCCGAGCTCCTGCGTCGCCGCCTTCACGAAGCGGTCGATCTGTTGCCAGCCCGAGAGCTCGATGCGGCGCTCGCGTTCGTCGAGTTCTTGCGCGAGCGACGCCATATCCCAAAGCCTGTGGTGGGGCGCGAGTCGCACGAGGCGGGTCTCGAGGAGAGCTCGAGTGAGGATGGCTCGCACGCGAGCTGAGCGCATGCGCGCGCGAGCTCTGGCGCTGGGGCTCGTCGGCCTGTCGACAGCAGCCGGCTCGACAGCAGCGGGCGCGATGCTGCCAGGCACCGCCCTGGCCCAGCCGTCGCTGATCTCGGACGCGGTGCGCGTCGACGGCGTAGCATTCGTCGTGGGCGGTCTCGCGCCGGGCAAAGGCGTGGTCACGCTGCTGCGCAGCGACGTCGAGTTGCGCGCGCGTCTGTCGCTCTTGCGCGCTGGTTCGGAGGCGGCGGCGCTCGGTCCGTTGCCGGAGCGGTTGTTGCGCGCGGTGCGAGACGAGCTGCTCGGCGAGGCCCTACTCGCGGTGGAGGCCACGCGGCTCGGCATCGGGGCGCCGAGCCGCAGCGACATCGCTCGAGAGCGGCAGCGCATGGTGCGCGGCGCTGGCGGGGCGCAAGTGGTGTCGCGGGTGCTTTCGATGCTCGGCGTCAACGCGCGCGAGCTCGATCAGATGGCCGCCCGGCGCGCGCAAGCCAATGCGTTCATGGAGGCCAACCTCGCAGGTGCATCCGAGGTCACCCAGGCCGAGATCGACCGCGCCTACGAGAGCGAAGACCACCCCTTCCGCGACCGTCCGCTCGAAGAAGCTCGGGAGCCGCTAAGAGCCCTGCTCGCTCAGCGGCGCCTCGAAGAGGCCGTGGCACGCTGGATCTCCGGGCTCGCCGAGCGCGTGCCCCACCGCCTGCTCACCGACTACGGCTCGTCGAACACCTCCACGACGCGATAGGGCGCGTGGTCGAGGTGCAGGTGGTTTTCGTGTCCGGGCCAGGCCGGACCGAGCACGACGCTGAACACGTCGGGGCGCGAGATCAGGCGCCGCGCGAGCTCGTGTAAGAAGCGCGCGTGGTGTGCCGAGGCACCCTGGGCGCGAAAGTGTTTGTCGATGCGCACGGAGAAGGCGCGCGACAGCGAGCGCGGCAGGCCCTCCGCGAGCTGTGCGCCGCGTGGGATGGGCCCGAAGTCGAAGCCTGAAACGTCGAGCGCGTTGCCGAGGGAGTGCTCGCTGATCCAGTCGGGGTAGCGGCGCATGCGCCGACAGTTGTAGCTGCCGAGGTGGACGATGCGGCTCGGGGCACGCCCGTAGTGCTCGAGTGCGACCTCCTCGACGATGCGCTCGAAGGCTTCGAGCTTGGGCACGAACGCTGGGCTGACGCGTAGGGGCTTGTGGTAGCGAAGGTGCTCGCCGCGGTACAGCGTGAGCTCGAGCTTGCCCTCTTCACACGGCATGCGCTCTCCCGCCCCGAGCACGCGAGCGATGTCGTCGAGCGGATATCGAGCGCTATCGTCATCCGCTGCGGCGAGCAGGAGCGGCAGGGTCAGAAGCAGCGCGAGCCTTCGCATGCCGTCCAGACGTTCGAGCGGCGGCGTCGATCCCTCGCGCGGAGGCTTTTTTTCGTGCGCGGGCCCACGGCATACTGCACTCATGCGTTTGCCGCGTTCCATCCACCGGGGTCGCTTTGCGCTCGTCTTCACGTTGCTGTGCGGGCTGTGCCTCGCGTGCGGAGGCGAGGGCGAGCCAGCCGAGCATCCATCCGAGCCGCAGCGTGCAGAGCCCGAGGCTCGCGACGAGGGGCCTGTGCCCGGGTTCCGGCCGCGGGCGAGCGACGGAAGCTGCCCCGCGCGCTACCGCGTGCACGAGGCCCTCTGCGTGCACGAGACGCTGATCGCCGACGTCCCGAAGGAGCAGCTCGCCCAGCAGATCGCAGCCTACAAAGCGGGTGCGGCGCCGCCCATCGTGGGCGCTAGGTCGGTCGCTGCACCCGGCGACGAGCCACTCGGACCAGACCCCTCGAAGCTCGACCCTGGCGCGCTGATCAAGGGCGAAAAGCGCGATCCGAAGCAGGTCGAAGCCGAGCGCCTGGCAGAGCTCGAGGAACGCATTCGCGAAGCGCGCATTCGCTCGGGGGAGCTCGTGCAGGTCGATGGTGAGTGGGTGCCGGCTTCGAGCCTCAAGGCTCCAGAGGGGGTGGGCTTCGGCGGCAAGGCGGTCAAGACCACCCGCGGTCCCGATCCCGAAGAGCTGCGCGGACTGACCGCCGGCATGCCTGAAGAATCGCTCGACAAGGTGATGGTCGAGGTGGTGATCGACGGCCGTCGCCAAATGGTGA
>CAYNOM010000410.1:0-325 GCA_964398415.1 uncultured Polyangiales bacterium
GGTGGAGGCAGCAGTGGAGGCGGCGGCGCAGGCATCTCGCTACCCCTTGAAGTTCTGGGGCCCTCTGGCACCAAGGAAACCGTAAGCTTCAATCTGACCAGCACCACCGGAATCACTCACCTGTTGGTGACCTGCCATTCGTGCGGCTACAACGATCACGCCCTCGACTCTGACTCCTCCAAGGTGAAGGCGGCCGTTCAAGTCAACGGCGGTCCCCAGGTGGCGTTGAAGTACTACACGCTCAAGTCAGGTGGTGGTATCGCGGGAAACACGGCGATCCGGCTCGTTTCGCCGAGGCGGCTCCGCGCAGCGGCGATCGATCCCG
>CAYNOM010000410.1:335-6157 GCA_964398415.1 uncultured Polyangiales bacterium
GGACGACGCGGCCTACGGCGGCATCGGCGGTGGCTTTCGGACCAACACCATGGTGGTGCCCATCTCCGGTTTGAAGACCGGCACGAACACGCTGACGTTCGTTCACGTGCGCCAGGCTGGTGGCTCAATCGGCTTCCGCATCGTCGATTTCAACCTGCTCCGAGGCAGCTCCCCCAACGCCACGGTGCTTTCTTCGACGCAGTTCGCGAAGGACGACCCGGCCCGCTGGTCTGCGGCGCAAGCTGCGGGCACGAGCGACTCGGCTGCACTGCAGACCGCCATCAACCAGGGCAAAGCGCTCTGGTACAAGAACGACCATCTGTACGACCCCGAGCTCGACCAACTCGACGGCAAGGCCGGCGGCACGCGCCCTCTCGACGGGCGCATCCACGCATCGTGCTCTGACTGCCACGCTGCAAACGGGCGCGACCTCGCCTACTTCAACTTCTCGAACCGTTCCATCGTGGAGCGCGCCTTCTTCCACGGAATCCCGCGTGCAGACGGCCAAAAGATCGCGGCCTACATTCGTAGCTTGAAGCTACCCGTCGCGGCCAAGGCAAGGCCCTGGAATCCGCCCTACCAGCCCGGTCCGGGTCTCGACTCCCGCCCCGCATACGAGTGGGCGGCGGGCGCGGGAATCGAAGAGGTACTCGACCGCGATTCGGACATGGAAGGCTATCTCTTCCCCAAGGGCACAAGTGCCTCTGCTGTCAACGCGGTGGTGGATCGGTTTGGCAAACTCAACATGCGCGAGCTACCCGTGGCGGTGCAGATGCCCGACTGGAACCAATGGCTTCCACGCGTCCACCCCTCGGATGCGTTCCAGTCCTCGCGCTCGGCCGTCAACCAAGACGAGGACGGTGTCAGCGTGGGCGCCCCGTTCTACGACTACCTCTACCAGCGCGCGGTCAAGGACCCGTCCTCGAGAAACTTGGGCGACATGACCAAGCGCCTCGAGAAGTGGCTGTCACGCGGCGGCACCTGCTACTCGCAAAGCGTGACCAAGGGTCCGGGTTGGCGCGCCAACAACAGCACGGTGCTTCAGGCAATCAGCCTCGGTAAGGTCATCTCCCCCACCATCAGCGCGAGCGCTTGCTCCAGCACCCGCTACGACCGCGCCCTGACCCGGCCCGTCGAAGAGGCGAAGCATGGGCTCATCGCGTGGGTGACGGTGAAACACTGGGAGCTGTTTCACGGCAACAACCTCGAGACACGCAGCGCCCAGCTCACGCAACCGGTGTGCATCGGCAGCACCTGCGTGGACGCCAGCGAGGCACGTGGCTGGGTGACGGAGGACCGTGTGGACGTGGGCATGAACGTCTTCAACCGTGCTCCCCACTACGTCGGCTACAACGCGCGCGAGTTTCAGTACCAGCACGAAGTCGTCGCGAGCTACGAGACCAGCATCTGGTACCACCTGCAGATGGTGCTCAACGCGGGCCATCGCCGCACCGGCCCCAACCATTACATCTATACGATCGATCACATCGAATACATGCAGAAGTACTCTGGGGTGTCGCAGAGCTTCCGCTTCTGGGCCGGCATGATCAAGCAGCGCCAGACCCAGACGACGGGACGCTACGGAGACGTGGAGAACGGCCTGCAACTCGACTCAGCTCAGCCCTATCGCTACTACAGCGACAAGTACGGCGACACGCGCGTGCGTTCCGGCGTTGGTAAACTGCTCTGGGCGCGGATTGTCGATCGCTTGCTGCTCGACCTCGCGCAGGACGCGAACCGTGGAAACTGGAGCGCGACGATGCAAGCCGGTGCCCTTCAATCCTCGAGCAGCACCGACTTCAGTCTCTGCACTGAGTGCTTCAATAGCACGAGCAGCCCGCATCCCTTCCCTGAGGTATCGCTGGTTGGTCGCAACAACGCGCGCGTAATCCCCCAGCTGCGGAAACTCGGCGTCAGCGCAACATCGATTGGCGCCTTGATCGACTGGAGCAAGAAGACCTGGCCCAAGGGGCCCTGGGAGCAACTGCGCTAGTAAGCAGCGCTGGTTGCGCGCCCACCCACGGGTAGGAGCCCGCGCTCCACGTGTGTCGCTAGCGAAGTACAGGGCGTCGCCCTTCCGGCAGCGCGCCCGCTGTGCCGTCTCGCCGGCTCGCGTCAACGAAGCGCTCGACCTGCACCCACACGCGCCGTCCGGTGACTCGCCGTCCGGCGCCCCCTCAAGACGCAGCTCGGGGCGCGAGGGGGCGCACCCGCGTGCGTCGTCGCTCGGGACTATCACCTGTGTGCACGCCAGCAGATTGTCCAGCGCTCGTCGCGAAGGGGACGAGCTAATGCTTTGGGCATTTGCCCTTGTCGTCGCAGACGTCGCCTTCGATGCGAAGCTTCCAGGCCTCGTCACAACCCCTTGCCGAGCGCACCTCCACGACGATGTCTCGCGCTTGGGCCGAGCCGGGTCCTTCGAGGTCCCAGGTCGCGAGCGCAGACACCTCTTTCTTCTTCTCCATGCGCACGCCGGGCAGCGGCGCGCACGACGCCCCGTCGTAGAGCATCAGCTCTGCGTCCTTGTCCTTGGCCTCGAGGCTGAAGCGAACGCCGCCAGCCTTCTGATTCTTCGCGTCACGCGCGTGCTGCACGCGAACGCGCACGATCTCCGCGCCGCGCCCGGCGTACGAGAGCTCCTTCGCGCGTTCGTTGGCGTAGGTGGTGCCGATCGTTCGCGCATCCGCGCAGCTGTTCATCGCCACGCACCCCGTACCTACCGGAGGTTGCACTGGCGGTGGAGGCATCGGCTGCGGCTCGGGCGGCGGGGGCGGTGGCTCGGGAACGGGGATCGGGATCGGCTGCGGCGCGGGAACCGGCTGCGGCTCGGGTTGCGGCGTTGGCTGGGGAGCGGGCACCGGCTCAGGCACGGGGATCGGTTGAGGGGCTGGCGTGGGCGGCGGCGCGGGAGTGGGCGGCGGCGCGGGAGTGGGCGGCGGCGCGGGAGTGGGTTGCGGCTCTGGCGTGGGAATGGGCATCGGCGTGGGATTCGGGTCCGTGCAGGCGTCGCCGTCCGTGCTGTCGGTGTCCCCTTGCATCCCCGAGTCGGGTTCGACCCAGTCGCCGCCCCCCGCGTCTCCCTCCTGCCAGCTGCCAGCATCTGGCCATCCGATTTCGTTCTTCTCTCGCTCGTTCGGCACCGTGGCCGCGGGGCCCGTCATGGCACTTCCCTCCTCTTTGCGAAGCGGTTCGTCGCCGGTGGCTGCGTCGGTTGCGCGGTCGACGTCGAAGGGTTCGGTCGGTGTGCACGCCGCAGACAGCAGTACAAGAAGCTGCGTCGCCGGCCTGTGGTTGCTCATCTGCATACCCTCCACACGTCTGCAGGCATCACGTATGCCGTGCCACATGCTAGCGGGGAGCAGATTTCGTCAGCGCAGCGCGACTGCTGGGGACGAACACCGGGTGAGGAGCCCCGGAATGCGCGGACATCGTCGCGGGCGGCCTCGGGCGATGTGCCACAGTGAGGCGAGGGCGCCCGTTCTGCCCGCGGGGAAGCCTTCCATCGGCGTCAGTCGCGGACGCGGCTTGTGGGCTCCCGAGAGTGTGCTCACTTCACACGCCTGAGCGGGATCCACGCGTAACGGCACGTGTTTTTGCGACTCCAAGCCAGCTGGGGGCGTTCCCGCTTGGGGCAACCGGCGCGCCTGCGCAGAGCATGCGGCCTGATCGGGCCGCTTTACGCAGCGCGTTCCGTACGCTTATCGTGAAGGGGACGTGACGCCGCCCTCCGAGCACAGACGCCCCAGTCTGAGGACCCGTAAGATTCGCATTCCGAGCCGTTTGCCCGGGTTCCGCTTCAAAGGGATGCTGCTGTTGCTGATCGGGGTCGTTGTGGGGGCCCTCTGGTCCCCCGGCGCGGACCGCACCTCGAGGATCGAACGAGTCGCGGGCCGTACGGACGTCGAGCTTGCCCGCGTGTCTTCGTCTGCATCCCCGGGCGGGGCACGCGAGCACCTCGACGCAAGGTTCACGACCCGGGTCGACGAGCGCGCTGCCGTGCAAGCCGCTGCGGAGCGCGCTGCAGCATGCGCTGCTCCGCGTGGGGGGCAGGAGCACGCCCGCCGGCTTCGTTCCCCTCCCGAGATCGCGCAACTCGGTCGCCGCTACGCCGCGTTCGTGCGCGCGGGTCGCTTCTACGGCAGTGGGCTCGTGCTCAGCGAACGTGGCGATATCCTCACCTGCCAGCACGTGGTCAAGGACCTCAACACCGTTCAGGTCACCTTGAGTGATGGATCCGAGCATCTCGCTTCCGTGCTGGACCGCGACACGACGCTCGACCTCGCATTGCTCCGCGTGCAGGGTAGCTTCTCCCGTGACGCAGTTGCGACGGCACCGCTCGGCACGGCAGCCTCGCTGCGTGCGGGCGACGAGGTGTACGCCATCGGGGCGCCTCGCAAGATGTCTTTCTCGCTCTCCCGAGGCATGGTGACGTTTGCCGAGCGCGAGCTCGATGGGCTGCAGTATCTGCAGACGGATCTTCCCCTGAACCCCGGCAACTCCGGCGGTCCGGTGGTGAATGGTTACGGGGAGATCGTCGCCATCGCTTCCTTCGTCTTGGAGGACAGCCAGGGCCTGTCTTTCGCGTTACCCATCCAGTATGCCCGCGCCCGCTTTGCGAGCCTGCTGCCGACGCCCATCGAGCCGTCGGTGTGCCCGCCCTAGGGCGGTGGCCTTTCGGACTCAGGATCGCGATGGTGCGCTAAAGACCCTTCAAGTCTTCTTGAAGAGGCACGGTTCCGACGCTCAGACTGCCTCCAATGAACGACTCTGGCGTGACCTTCTTGCCGTAGAATGCCGCGTTTTCATCGTCATCCCAGCTGATGTCCGTGACGCCGATCGTGGCTCCTGCAAACGCTCCCCTCGTGGACGACCACAGCACGACGTCCGTGCCTTTGGTGGACGAGCCGCGCATGGCGGAGTAGTCGGCGGTCGCGAAGCCCGCATCCGCGTTCAGCGCGAAGGAGTTGTCGTGCTTGAACGCATCCACGGCCTTCTTGCTCATGAGAAGCATGGCGATCTCTCCGCCCTCGCCCCCCAGTTGGATCCCCACACTGATGCCACCCAGGTCGTAGAAGCCAGGACTGCTCCAGCCATCGTCGCGCTTGATCAGCACGACCCCCTCTCCACCCCTGGCCCCGATGCCCACCGCACCACGGCCGTACCGCGGAACCAAGAACACCCCCTCGGCACGCCGAACCAGGCGGCTGAGCTTGGGGTCGCTCTTCATCTTTTGGACCATTTGGGAGGCCTCGCTCAAGAGCGCAGCGGCCTCCTTCGCCTGCTCCGCAGTCTCCTCCGTTCCATGCTCTTCGGCGCTCTCGCCGGCGACGGGCTGCCGTCTGCCTTCGTAGGATTCCTGGTGCGGCGGCGTACCCTCATTCATGGCGCCCGGCGCCGGGACGTTCATGGCAGGAGGACTATCCTCGGTCTTCTCTCTGTCGCACGCCACCGCAGCCACCATACACAGCGCCACCATTTCGATCGCGAGTCGCTTCATAGATTTTTCCTTCCCCGACCAGGACTCGTTCGAAGAACGGTCCGCGAGCGTGCCAATGCAAACGCCATTCCCCGCGTGGAGAAGTGGTTGTTCACGACCGCCTATGTGCCGACAGTCATCGCGACGGCAGCGAACGCCGACGCCACCTCCGCGCCACTCGGCCAGCCCAGGAAGCGAGGCTCCGCTGGCCATTCGCGGTAACTTTCAGGATCTCGGCGCTCTCGCTGGATTGGCCTGCGAACATGCACTCCGATGCCATTCGACACGACTCGACAGTGCTGGCCGCGAGCTCGCACGCGTCGAGTGCGCGCAATGCCCCAGCCGA
>CAYNOM010000411.1:0-6146 GCA_964398415.1 uncultured Polyangiales bacterium
CTCCTTGGCCCCCGGATGCACGCTGGGGTCGTCGTCGTCGCAGTCGCCGGCTTGGCCGACGTAACCCGCCCTATTGCACACCGCGACCGCCTCGCCTGCTCCCCAGCCGTCGCCGTCGGCGTCGAGGTAGAGCGCCTTCTCGAGGTTCTCATCGGTCTCGCCCTCGCAGTCGGAGTCGTTCGACACCCAAGCATCGCCGGCGTCGCGGCCCGGGTCGAGGTCTCCGGCATCGTTCGTAGGACCCGTGGCGCCTTCGTTCGTCTCCTTGACCATGCCCCCGTCGTCGGTGGTGCTCGGAGCGTCGGTCACGCAGACCTCGCCCCGCTTGGTGCTGCCCGCCGGGCAGTTCTTGGTGTCGGCGCCGCAGGCCGCGAGCAGGCCCAAAAGGCCCAAGATCGAGAGCGAAAGACCGCCTGGTGCGTAATTCACGAGCATCTCCTTGGTGCGCCCCGCTATCGGTCACGGGGTTGCGCGGTTGCGCCGAAAGGGCGCGCGCCTGACGCATGGGTAGGGGAACCGGGGGGAAGGTACGTGCAATGGGGGCTTCCTCAAGCTGTGAACAGCCGTTTCCAGGGGTGAACACGCCGATTCGAGCCAGCCGCGCGCGGATCGAGGGCCGGCTCACCCGTAGCGGGCGGAGCGCAGAGGCCCTTACAATGGTGGTCTTGGCACGCGTTCTACCGAGCGGGGTTCAGCCATGACCGCGTCGGGCCTGCGGCTTGGGTGCTGGGCCCTCGTGTGCGTGCTGCTCTCCGCCTGCGCGTCCGAGCGGGTGATCTCCGTGAGCGAGTTCGAGCTGTCGGTTCCCGACACGGGGATCGAGATGCCGATCGTGATCCCGCGTCACCTCGACGAGCTCTTGCCCGCGCACGACAGCGAGTACACCCTGCGCGCCCAGGTGACGCTGCCCGAGGACCTGCGCGGGCGCACGCTCACTTTGGCGATCCCGCATCTGTTCGCGCGCGCGACGCTGTTCGTGGACGGCCTCGAGATGGTCGAGCTCGATCCCGAGCCCGCATCGATGCACCGGAGCCTCGGTACACCGCGCTTTCGCATCCCCGCGACGCTCAGTGAGCGCGAGCAAGTCGATCTCGCGCTGCGCGTTCGCCACACGTGGACCCAGAGCGCCTGGCTCGACACGCCCATGCGCATCAGCGCCACGCTCGCGGGCGACAGCTTCTCGCGCTTCGTGAATGCGTTCAATCGCAACAGCGGCTGGTTTGGCTTTGCGACCGTGCTCGTCACGTGCATCACCTCGCTGCTCGCGTTTCTGCTCGATCGGCGCCAGCGGGCGTTCGGCTGGTTTGCGCTCGAGGCGGGCTTTGGGTTCACGATGCCCCTGTTTCAGACGGGCACCGGCGCCGCGGTGTTCGGGGTTTACGACACGTTGATGATGGGCGCGGGCGTCAGCCTCGCGCTGTGGGCCAGCGTTCGCTTCACCCATGCGCAGTTCGAGCTCGGGCGCCCCCATCGCGTGTTCGACGTCTTGCTCGCCTTCACGCTCTTGCTGCTCGTGAGCAATCTGAGCCCGTTCGCCATGACCCAGCGCGCCGGAAAGGTGGTCATCGGCTTCATCTCACTCAACGTCGTCTACCAGATCTACGCGATGGTGCGCCTGCGGGCGCGCGGGGTGCGCAAGGAGCACGCGCTCGTGCTCGCGGTGTCGTGGGGCGTTCTGGGGGTCACCGCAGCCGCAGACCAGCTCGCCTGGGTGGGCCTCGGCGAGCTGTTCGGGGGCCTGCGCGCGGGGGCCCTCGGGGTGTCCGCGATAGGTCTCTTACAGGCCTCCGTGTTGAGTCACGACTACATCACGACGCTGCGCCGCGCCGACGCGCTCAACGTCGAGCTCGCCGAACGCATCCGGCTGCTCGAGAGCAAGGATCTCGAAAACTCCGCGCTGAACGAGGTACTGAGACGCCAGATTGCGGCGCGTTCCGAGCAGCTTGCCCACGCCATCGCGCGGCTCGGCACGGCGCGTCCGATCGTGCCGGGCGAGCTGTCCGTTGGCGCGGTGCTCGAGGATCGCTACCGCATCGAGGGGGTGCTCGGGCGCGGTGGGATGGGCACGGTGTACGAGGTGCAGCGCATCGCCGACAAGAAGACCTTCGCGCTCAAGGTGCTGTCGGGGCAGGGCGGGTCGATCGAGATGGCGCGTTTTGCGCGCGAGGCGCAGCTCGTCGCACAGCTTCAACATCCGAACGTGGTGTCGATCGTGGATGTCGACGTCGCGACCAACGGCCTTCTGTTCATCGTGCTCGAGTTGGTGCGCGGCAAGAGCCTGCGTGAGCACCTCGAGCGCGGGCGAAACGATCGCGCCTTCGCGCTCGAGGTGCTGCGACAGATCGCAGAGGGGCTCGTCGCGATTCACTCCCAGGGCATCCTGCACAGAGACCTCAAGCCCGAGAACATCTTGGTGGTGGGCGCCGAACAAGGATCCTCCATCGAGGTGAAGATCGCGGACTTCGGCGTCTCCGTGGTCGCAGGCAGCGCACGCAAGGGCGCGTCCGCTGTGACCGAAGCCGCACCTGATCCGGACGACCTCACGGTGCCCTTACGCGTCGATCTCGAGCAGCCGTCGCCACGCGAAAACTTGGATACAAAAGTATCTCGACCATCTGCCGCGACGACACCACAAACGTCGGACGCCCTCACACAGGCGGGCGTGGTCGTCGGGACGCCGCGCTACATGGCACCCGAAGCCGGCGATGACGCGAGCCCTGCCGTCGACATCTTCTCGTTTGGCGTCTTGGCGTTCGAGCTGTTGACGGGGCGAGCGCCCTACTCAGAGCCGTTGATCATGGCGCGTATCGCAAAGCGCTTGTTGCCTGAGCCGCTCGACCTCGGCCTGCTCGCCCCGGATGTCGCGCCCGAGATCGTCAAGTTGCTCGAGCGCTGCCTCATGCCCGATCCCGCCGCGCGGCCGAGCGCCGACGAGCTGCAACGCGAATTGGGGGCGTACGTCAACTCCGGGCGCGGGTAGCCTTGGCTCTCGTGCCACCGCTCTTCGTCGCCACGTACACCGCGTGGCGCGGCCCGTTGCCCTTGGTGCGCACGAGCTGGGTTTGAAAGCCGGCTCGCTGCATGCGGCGCTCGAAGGCGGGGTCGGGGTCTTCGCCCCACACCGCGTAGACGCCGCCGTCCGAGAGCGCCTTGTGGGTACGCTCGAGGATCGCGCGTCCATACAGCGGATCGGTGTTGCCGTGGGCGCTGTCGCCTGGTCCCACGTACAAGTCGAGGATGATGGCGTCCCAGCGTGGCGCGTCTTTTTGCGCCGATACACGACGAATCTCGTGGGTGACGTCGCCCTCGAATACCCGCACGCGTGGGTCGTCGACGGCTGCGTTCGTGATCGTCGCGGCCGGCCCCTTGCACCAGCGCACGACCGCGGGGTTGAGCTCGGCCACCGTGACGTGTGCGTCGTTCGGCAGGCTGTCGAGCGCGGCGCGCAGCGTGAAGCCGAGCCCGAGGCCGCCGATCAACACGCGAGGCGCCCTGCGATCGCGCACCTTTTCGCAGCCGAGCTCGGCGACCGCGACCTCGGAGCCGTGGATGTTGCTGCTCATCAGCACGCGCCCGGCGATCGTGATCATGAAGTCGCGGTCACCACGACGGCGCAGCTCGAGGCTGCCTTCGGGGGTGCTCACTTGCTCGATCAACGCCCAGGGTCGCGGCATGGCGGCGCCCTATAGCAGCCTCAGGAGGCGATGTTGAGCCGCGAAGTTGAGACCAGCCGGTTGTGGGCCAACCCGGTCGACCTTTTCCCACCTTGTGGGGCTGTGGCAGCTCCCGTGCTTCGGCTCTCCGCTAGCCAAAGTCGAGTGAGAACCGAGCGTTAGCGGCCGTCGCGCGATGGGTTTGGCCGAAACTGCACAACCCTGAGGCCGAGACAGACTGACTGCCACCGGCGTCCGAGGCTATCCTCGGCAGTAGAGGTCAAACTTGCGTAGTCTGTTCGACTCGGTGGCCAAAGCCCGACGCATCGCGCAGCAAGAGGAAGAGCTCGCAGCGTTGCGCGCGGAGCTGGAGAGGACGCGCGCCGACAATGCCCGGCTCAAGGCGGCGATGCGACGCTGCGTCACCTGCGACTACCGCCTCGAGGTCCGCGCCCAGCGCAGCGAGCACAAGCTGCTCGGTCGGGCCGAGGTGCACGACGAGCAAGACGAGGTCCTCGAGGATGATTGACCGAAGCCTTGCGCTCGGTTTGTTGGTTCGCACTTGGCTTGAACGACGCGGAGAAGCTGGATGATCAAGAACAATTGGTACGTGGCCGGCGAGTCGGCCGAGCTCACCGACAAGCCCCGACGAGTACGCATGCTGGGGCAGAACTACGCCATCTTCCGCGATGCGAGTGGCAAGGCGGCCTGCTTGAGTGATGTGTGCATCCACCGCGGCAGCTCGCTCGCGGGTTACGGCAAGGTGGTCGATGGCTGCATCGAGTGCCCGTACCACGGCTGGCGTTTCAATTCGGAAGGCGAGTGCACCCTGATCCCGGCGGCCGGACCCGGCAAGCCCATCACCAAGAAAGCGCGCGTCGACGCCTATCCGACGATCGAGCGCTACGGCTTCGTGTGGGTGTTTTTGGGTGATGCGCCCGAGCACGAGCGTCCACCCTTGCCCGAGTATCCGGAGTTCGACGATCACGACACTTGGAAGCTCATCCGTGGTCGCTTTTTCTGGCGCGCCAACTACGCGCGTGTGGTCGAAAACGGGATCGATCCGGCCCACGCCTCCTTCGTGCACGCCAACGTCTTTGGCAATCCCGAAGACCCGCGCATCCCGCCCGTGCTCGTGAGCGAGAGCGAGTTTGGGGCCGAGTCGGTGGTCGAGCTCGAGCGTCCACGCAGCAAGGGGCTGTTCGCGTGGTTTCGTCGTGAGCCCGAGAAGCCCTGCGTGCGCGTGCGGGTCGGCTTTCAGATGGCGGGCCTCACCATCACCCTGCGCCAGCAGATCACGCCCAAGATGCGCCTCGCGCTGTTCGACGTGAACACCCCGGTCGACGACGACCACACGCAGACCTACTGGATCCTCGCGCGCACCTTCCTCAAGGGCGACTGGGCCGACTTCGACACGCACCGCCG
The DNA here is from genome assembly GCA_964398415.1 of uncultured Polyangiales bacterium. Lineage (GTDB taxonomy): Bacteria > Myxococcota_A > Polyangia > Polyangiales > DASUME01 > DASUME01. Next base: position 5,079 of record CAYNOM010000411.1, read on the forward strand.
CAACATGATCGTGTTCGAGCAAGATCGGCGCATCGTCGAGGAGATCGAGCCCGAGCTCGTGCCCGATCTGAGTGAAGAGGTGTCGGTGAAGTCCGATGCCCTGCAGATCGCTTTCCGCAAGAAGCGCCAGGAGATGATCGACCGCGGTTGGGGCATCGACGGCGAGAAGCTGTCGCAGATCGGCACGAAGCGCGCCCTGATGGTGCCTTCGCCCGCGCGCCGCGAGGACGACTCACGCTGGGCGCTGAAGACGGTGCCCACCTTGCCAGCCGCGCAGAACGGAGCCTCGCGTCCTCCGCAGGAGCCGGGCGAATGAAGGGCAAGACCATCCTGGTGGAGCAGCTCGGAGCGTCGAGCTCTGCCTATGGTCTCGCCGACCTGCGCGATCTCTACGGCAAGCTCATGCCCGGGCTCGTGGCCAAGCGGAAGGTGGTTCGGGATGACGACTTTCGCGGGCTAGAGCGCGTTCATCCCTTCATCGAGCAGCTCGGCGTGGCGAGCGGCAAGTGGGGCGCGCGCGATGGGGTTCGGGCGCTCGGGCCCATGCTCGCGGGCCTCGTCGCCAAGAGATCGGTGGCGCGCGAGACAGGCTTCGACCTACGCGCCCGGGCCTACGCGCTGATCGAAGAGCGCGCACTCCAGCTCGAGCTCGATCCAGAGCGAAAAGCGGTGCTACTCGCCTTCTTGTACAGCGTGGCGCGGCGCCTGCCGGGACGCTGAGCGAACGCGGTGCTCGTCTGGGTGCTCGCGCGGCTTGGGTGCTGGGCTAACTTCGGGGCATGCGCTACTTGCACACCATGATTCGCGTGCGCGACCTCGACGCCGCGCTCGACTTCTTCTGCCACAAGCTCGGCCTGCGCGAGGTGAAGCGTAAGGACAACGAAGCGGGCCGCTTCACGCTCGTGTTTCTCGAGACCGGGGAGGCAGGCGATTCGGGCCAGGTCGAGCTCACCTACAACTGGGATCAAGCAGAGCCCTACACGGTCGGGCGCAACTTCGGCCACCTGGCCTTCGAGGTCGACGACATCTACGCCACCTGTCACAGGCTCATGCAGGGTGGCGTTTCGA